>CAZUCT010000216.1:0-12426 GCA_964619285.1 uncultured bacterium
TTTCATCCGTGCTTTAAAAAGACACGGCTTTCAAACTCTCGTCTTTCTCTCGTAATAAACCTAAATTAATTGATGAATATATCGGCAAAGTTAATTCTAAAACCGATGCAGTTAGTATTGCCTATATGCGCTCTCCCTGCGGTTGGATCGAACCCGGTCAGCGCCCGGAATTTGATGAATTGACTGTGGTTTTAAAAGGAAAACTTTGCGTAGAATACGAAGGCGGTAAATTAGAAGTAAATGCAGGACAAGCGGTTATTGCCAGCAAAGGAGAATGGGTAAAATACAGCACGCCCGATGAAGAAGGAGCAGAATATATGGCAATTTGCTTGCCCGCTTTTTCACCGGAAACAGTAAATCGCGATGCTTAAAACGAGGAATTAAGAAACCCGGTTTTTTGAAAAAACTTAAGAAACCCGGTTTTTTGAAAAAACTTAAGAAACCCGGTTTTTTGAAAAAACCGGGTTTCTAGATCTAAAACTGAAATTCTTGGATAAAATTATCGCGGGTAGTAGGTTGAGGAACTTCTAAACCTTCGCCACCTAAAAGTTCCAAAGGTTCTCCTTCAACATACAGCCAAATCTTAGCATCGGACTCCAAGCTAGTAGCGGTATAAATAACCTGCCCCACGCGAGAAATCATCGAAGCACTGCCGCCACCAGAAGTAAACTCTTTGGATAAATTGAGATAAATGCCGTCATCTTCAACAGCAATATTGAGGAGTTGAGTTCCTTCTGGAATATTGCTAAAGGTGTTGGCCTCTGGGGAACCGCTTAATAAACGATTAAAAGCAGTGGCTAAAACTACTTCTGGATCCTTAGTATCTCTGACGAGGACTTCCATCGGCACCAACTCAAAATCTGTTCCAGTGTCTCTAACCCAATAGAGGGCAGCATTAGTTTGAATGGGCTGGACCGCAGGCGTTGATGGTTCTGGAGATGTTGGAGATACTGGGGATGGCAACTCAACAGGCGAAGGAGGGGTTGTTGGTAAAGTGGCAGCCGGCGACTCTATAGGTGAGGGAAGAGGCGGGGGAGAAGTTGTCGGTAGGTTGGTAGGAGGAAGAGTAGATTTTTCCTTGGTGGAAGGTTGAGAATTAACCCAATAGGCGATACCACCACCAACCGCCACAACTGCTGCACAAACTCCTGCAACGATACCTATAGGAATACTGCGATTTGTCTTTATATCTTCTTTCATTGTGAAAATAATCCTTAAAAATGAGCAAAATGGCGGGTACATCTCAATTTTTGATAAAACCAATAATTTGTCGCTTTTTGCTAATTGCTAATTGCTAATTGCTAATTGTTAATGGCACAGCAACTAGCTATTTTTGCAAAATTGAGATGCTCCCACAATGGCAGTGAGGAGCGTTCCTGTCGAACTACAGAAGGTTTCGATCGCATTCGGCAAAGGCCAGGATTAGCTTTTGTGGTTAGAGAGCGATCGCGAGCTACTTCTATTTTATAAATTCCCGCCCCTAGTTAAGTTAATTCACGGTTGATCTCAATAGAAGCGGGAAATTGTGGCAGTTGGACTTAATTTAAAGTGATTTTGGCCTTCTATTTTACCGCTTCGGCGATTAATTGTTGGAGGGTGGGGACGACTTCTTCAATGGCAATGTCTTGGGAATTGTGGGTTGCTCTTTCTACCAGTTCGACTTTGCCGTTTTTGAGCGATCGCCCGGTGACAACCCGATAGGGAATGCCGATTAAATCCGCATCCTTAAATTTAACCCCCGCCCGTTCGTCGCGATCGTCCAGTAAAGTTTCGATGCCTGCTTGGTTTAACTCCCCATAAAGTTTTTCGGCCGCTTCTTTTTGTTTGGCATCCCCCATATTGGGGACGCAAATTATAACTTGATAGGGAGCGATGGCCACGGGCCAAATAATCCCATCCTTATCGTAGGACTGTTCCACCGCTGCTTGAGCCAAACGAGACACTCCAACACCATAACATCCCATTACTAAAGGCATCTCTTCGCCCTGTTCGTTGGTGTAAGTGGCCCCCATCGCCCGAGAATATTTAGTCCCTAACTGGAAAATGTGGCCTACTTCAATGCCTCTAGCAATGTGGAGGGTTTGGCTGGGGTCGTGGACCGCGCGATCGCCTGCTTTGGCTTTCCGCACGTCGGCCACCAATTTCGGCAATGGGAATTGCTTATTCCAATTGGCCCCCACGACGTGATAGCCGGTTTCATTAGCACCAGTTGCGAAATTTGTCAAGTCGATGGCGGTAGAATCTATTATCCGCAAAAACTGAGCATGGACATCTTTACTAGCAGCAATATAATCGTCGGACAGGTCTGGGGCGATATAACCCAGAGGCAAAGGTTTAGCAGCCCATTTCGATTGAGCGTCCGCATCGGGAACGGTCAAAGCCAAAACGGCATTAGCCCCAAACTGGTCTGCCACCTTAGTCAACTCGTTTTGTAGCTTAACATCATTAACGTCCTGGTCCCCACGGATGCTTATCAAGACCAAAACAGTTTTACCGCTATCGTAAACGGCCTGATAAAGAACGTTTTTAACAACCTGAGTGGGAGAACATTTCAGCAACTTACAAAGAGTTTCGATAGTGGCCGTATTGGGAGTCTCCCGCTTTTCGTAACTCTCAAACGGCGAAGGTTCGGCCTCCGGCGGCGAAGAAACGGCCTTTTCGACGTTAGCGGCATAGTTACCATCTTCGGTGTAAAGAACCTCATCCTCGCCAGCTTCGGCCAGAACCATAAATTCTTGAGAACCGGAACCGCCGATGGCCCCCGAGTCCGCTTCTACGGCCCGGAAAGCCAAACCGGAACGACGCAGCATATTGCGATAGGCCCGGTCCATATCTTTATAAGTCTGTTTGAGGCTGTCCTCGCTGGCGTGGAAGGAATAGCCGTCCTTCATTATGAACTCGCGGCCCCGCATCAAGCCAAACCTGGGCCGTATTTCGTCGCGGAATTTAGTTTGCAGTTGATAGAGGTGGACGGGGAGTTGGCGATAGGAACGGATGGTGTCTTTGGCAACCGTAGTAATGACCTCTTCGTGGGTGGGGCCGAGTCCCATTTCTCGATTTTGGCGGTCGATGAGAGAGAACATGATGCCTTCCGCTTTCGTGTAGGTGTCCCAACGGCCCGACTCTCGCCAAAGTTCGGCGGGTTGGAGTTGGGGGAGGAGACATTCTTGGGCGCCGGTGGCATCCATTTCTTCTCGGACAATTTTGGAGACTTTATTAAGGACGCGCCACATGAGGGGGAGGTAGGCATAAATGCCGCTGCCGATGCGTCGGATGTAACCGGCCCGGAGTAGGAGTTTGTGACTGGGTATTTCTGCTTCTGCGGGGTCTTCTCGCAGGGTGGCAAATAACATTTGAGATAGTCGCATGGTTTGGGGTTCTCGATTGTTGACTGGCTGACTATTATCTCAGATTTGGTTGGGTTTGGTGGATAATGTTGAGAAAGGATGGGTTGTCAATAAAAAGCAATTCCCAATTCCCGATTCCCCATTCCCAAAAAGCGGTAAATTGTTGGTTATATTCTAAATTTAGAGATACTAAAATGATGTCACCAAAGTTGTTAGAAATAGAACGTTGTATCCGAAGTTTTTCGGTGGAGGAACAATTATGGTTGTTAGAAAAAATTGCTCGCCAAGTGCGGGAAAGAACTCGGACGGCGGATAAATTTGCCGATGCTGAATATATGAAAAAGCAGATGGAGGGGATGGCTAAAGACCCGCATATTCAAGCTGAAATTGCGGCTATAAATGAGGAATTTGTTGTTACTGAAATGGATGGACTGGAATCAAAAAACAAATCAAATTAATGGCTGATTATAATTCCTGGCCTCTCTGGGAATATGAAGATAACGATTTAGTCGATAATCTTCATCCTTCAGAACTATCCCTAAGTTCTGAAATAAAAGAACGATTGTTAAACTGGCAAAACATTTACGATGGAATTATGAATTGGGAGGATCCGGCATCGTCTGATTTTGCTAGCGAAGCCGAGAAAATTGCTTTTGAGAAAGAGGGAATTAATTTGTGGCAACTGCTTCAAAGAGAGTTAGGTAATGAGTACGAAGTTGTGTATTTTAGCGAGGTACAGCGTCGAGTTTTATCTGGTTTTAATGAAGCTGTTTCTCTAGCTTAATTGGCTTTTTTAAATAGCCAAATCTACCATCATTAATTAACTATAATTAGCAGGAATAAAAATATGGAAATTACAATTTCACTACCAGATAAAATAGCTAATTCCCTTGAAGCGAAATGGGGGAGTTTAGAACGTCGGTTATTAGAAGCGATGGTGGTTGAAGCTTATAAAGAAGGTTCGATTAGCGCTGGAAAAGTGCGAGAATTACTGGGTATGAATACGCGGCTTGAAGCTGACGCTTTTCTCAAAGCTAAAGGGGTTCATTTAACTTATGGTGAAGAAGATTTTGAGGCAGATATTCAAACTCACGAGGAACTGCGACGAGAAGGAAAATTGAAAGCTTTATGATTATTATTTCAGATACTTCTCCCTTGTGTTATTTGCTGCTAATTGGGGAAGTAGAGTTATTGCCTCAACTCTACGGTAAAGTGCTGATTCCAGTGGAAGTTAAACAAGAATTGTCCGATAGGCGATCGCCTGCTGTAGTTCAAAGTTGGATTAAAAATCCTCCAAACTGGTTAATCGTTGTAACTGTTGATGATAATGACGACCCCGCTCTAGAAGTATTAGATGCTGGAGAAAAAGCAGCTATTATTTTAGCGGAAAGGCGAGGGGCAAATTTAGTTATCGTTGATGATGGTTTGGGAAGAAAAATTGCGCGATCGCGTGGTTTAAGAGTCACGGGATTGCTTGGTGTCTTAAATGATGCCGCCCAACAAAATTTAGTTAACTTTACAGATGCTATTTCCCGACTTCAGCAAACGACGTTTTTTGCTTCTGAAAAATTGATTCAATCCCTTTTAAAGCAGTATGAATAAAAGGGATAATTTCAGTTTTTCTCTCTCGAAAAACTTGCTAAAAGCTCAAAAGCGTCTCTGAATAGTACCGGGCCTTTGATGAAGTGGGGGCGATCGCTCTTGCTAGGCCACATCGGGTTTTTTTTGTTGGCGATCGCCTTGAAATTCTAAAAATTCAATAAATTCTATTACTTTATTTTGTTGTTCGGGAGTGAATTGTTGGATTTTTTGGATTGCCATTTCTAAGGTTAGCATAGTTGCTCCTACTGAGTTATTGTTTTTTATCTGGGCTTCTTTGAATTAGCGAGGTGTTTTGCCTGTTATAATAATACCAGTCACAATATTTGTCAACTTTCTTGCCGTAGAATTTACCATCGGTAAAAACTGAGGATGAATTTATTTGCTTTGAGCAATATAATGATTGATGTTTATTAAAGTTAGGCAAACATGAAAATAAAACATTTGAAAATAAAATCGTTTCGAGGTATCGGCGATTTAACTATAGAATTTGATGCCCGTCAACCTACTGTTTTTATTGGCGTCAATGGCGTAGGAAAATCGAGCATTCTCGACTGTTTGGCAATTCTGATATCTGGGTTTTTAGCACTAATTGAATTTGAGCCACCAGGAATAGCAGAACCTTGGGATGATGAGCGTTGGAAAGGAATGTTTTTTAAGAAAAAGGATCTCAAAAATGGTGCGGAAGAAATCCAGGGCGATATTACCTTTTCAATTGATGAAATTGAGGAAGATATTGACTGGTATCTTAAAGAAGAGATAAAAGACAGAGATATGACTGTTGGCAAATCACTAAAATTTTATAGGTCTTTGTCTTCCCGAGAAAAACCACAAATAGAATTAATCGCCGATGAAATTAGAAGCAAGTGGGAGGCAGATTCTAAATTTGATATTCCTTTAGCGGTTTATTATCCAGTAAATCGTTCCGTACTCGACGTTCCTTTAGAAGTAAAGGATAATTCTTCCTTCAAACAAGTTGATGCTTACGAAGGGGCTCTTTCTGGAGTACAAATTAACTTCGATCGCTTCTTTCAATGGTTTAGAATAATTGAAGATGCGGAAAATGAAGAACGCAGGGATAATATTGAATATCGCGATCGCCAACTAGAAGCAGTTAGAAATGCTATTTCTTCTCTCCTGGGAAATGACTTTAAAGATTTAAGAGTTCGGCGGAAAGATGGGTTGCGAATGACCGTTAAAAAAGGAGATGAAGAATTAATTGTCGAACAGTTATCCGATGGGGAAAAAAGCTGGCTTGCCATCGCTGGAGACTTGGCGAGAAGACTGGCGATCGCCAAACCTTCTTTATCCGATCCTCTTCAAGGAAGCGCCGTAGTTTTAATCGATGAAATCGAACAACATTTACATCCAGCGTGGCAGCGAAAAGTAATTCCTAGCTTAACAAAAACTTTCCCCAACTGTCAGTTTATTATTACCACTCACTCGCCGCAAGTTATTAGTAAAGTTCAACCAGATAATATTTACATTTTGGTAAAAGAAAGAGATAATATTGTTACCAAACGACCTTCTTATTCTTTTGGGAGAGATAGCAATCGCATTTTAGAAGACTTGATGGGCGTTGACGAACGACCTAGCGAAATTAAAGAACAATTGCTAGAATTGTTTCGTTTAATTGATGCGGGAAATTTGGAAAAAGCCAGAAAATTGCGACAGGAATTAGCCGAACAAATTGGTACTGACGAACCAAAGTTTGTTAAGGCAGATATATTGATGCGTCGTCAGGAGATTTTGAACCGTTGAAATACATAAAAAAGGGTAACGAACCTGAAGAATTAGCAAACTTTAAAGCTTTTGCTAATGAAAATTGGCAGCCAACTTTTAGAGAGTTTAGAGGTGAGGATAAAAGGAAGTTTCAGCAAAAATTAATCGAAGAACAGGGGTACATTTGCTGTTATTGCGGGATGAAAATTACTCGCGGAGATAGTCATATCGAACACTTAAAACCTCAAAGCAACTACCCGGAGGACCAGTTAAATTACTATAACTTATTGGCTTCGTGTCAGCTAAAAAGAGAACCAAAAGAACCTCAACACTGCGGCATCAAAAAAGAGGATTGGTACGATGAATACTTGATGGTTTCGCCTTTAGAACCGAATTGCGGGGATTTTTTCAGATACACAGACGAGGGAGAAATTTTACCTACTGACGAGGAAGATAAAAAAAATGCTGCTGTTACTACTATTGAAAAATTGGGTCTTAATATTAATAAGTTAAAAGTAATGCGTCTGGAGGCCATAGATGCTATTTTGATAGATATAGAGCAATTTTCTCAGTCGGAAATTGAGGAGTTAGTTAATGGCTATGAAAAGCTGGACGATCGCGGACAATATGAACCTTTTTGTCAGGCAGTTGTTTATGTTTTAAGAAAATACTATCTTCCTCCTAAATAATCTAAAAAATGGCCATTGTTTCCCGGCGATCGCTTATAATAAAAATACACCTTTATCAAAGGAGTTGGAAATGACAAATTATAAAATGCGTGGCGTTCAATTTTTAACCGACCATCAAGGGAAGAAAACAGGCGCTTTTATCGACCTCAAAGAACACAGTGCGTTTTGGGAAGATGTTTTAGCAGAATGTGGCGAACCAACTGATTTTCAATTCTTAGTTAACGAGGAAGGAAAACCAACAGCAGTTCTTCTGGAATTTGACAAACATATCGAGCTTTGGGAAGATATTTACCATGGCATAATCGCTGACGAACGAGAAAACGAACCAACAGTACCTTGGGAAGAAGTTAAACGCGAGTTAGGGGCAAAGAAGAAGTTAAATGTCTGATTGTGTTAATTGTCAATTGATTACTTTATTTTACCTTTTTGCAAACACGATCTGCTGCCTATTTGCACCTCAGAAACCCGGTTTTTTCAAAAAACCGGGTTTCTTGACTTGCTTTCTATTCTATTAAGCATCCAATAAAGACTCAAAAGTGGAACGCAAACCGCTAATATCCGCCACTCGCGCTACTAACAAACTGTCGTTACCGGCATCCTTTAAACGGCAATTCCAATAACGAATATTATCGGCATTATTCATCCAGAAATTAATCACCGTTTCTACTACTTTATCCCCCGGCCAACCTTTGGCAGGACAAACATCTTCCACGGAACCTAAAAAAGCATCTAAAGTACAGTCGCGGTTAGCTAAATATTCAACTTTTGCGTGGGGTCGTTCTTCTCGCAATTTTTGTTGTTCGTTAAAAAAGGTTAATATCGGAGAAACTCCTAAAAGTTCAAAGGAATATTTCATTTTTTACCTCCCAAACACTTGTTTATTAAAATGCTAATCAAACGCAATTAAGCTCCCCTTAAATCTCCCTTAACAAGGGAGACTTTGAATGGCTGCATTTTTTTAGCAGTCTCTCAAGATGGCTGCTAAAAAAAAATCAAGGGATAAGCGATCCAAAGCTTTAACTTCTATTGTTAGCAAATCTATTTAATTAATAACAAGTTTTAACGGAAATTTTTGTCAAATTGTTTACATTAAGCTAAGGGTAAAACTAAAAAAATCCTTAAGCTCAAAACTAAAAGATGAATCCTTGGTTACTATTCGGCGAGTTTAAAGGGGAACTGGCGGCCCTAACTGCAGCTTGTTTCTGGGCCTTGGCATCGGTGCTTTACAGTCAGGCCGGGGCCAAAGTCCCGCCCATCGTTCTCAATTTAATCAAGGGCCTGGTGGCCGCTGCCCTCATCCTCCTCACGATCCTTCTGGGAGGCCATAAGCTGCCAGCAGTTGGCCCCCAAACCGTGGGCCTGTTATTGGTAAGCGGCATGGTGGGTATCGGCCTCGGAGATACGGCCTTTTTTAAAACTTTACAAAACCTGGGGCCCCGTCGAACCCTGTTGATGGAAACCTTAGCGCCCCCACTAACCGCCATTTTCGCTTGGATATTTTTGGGGGAAATTATCTCCCCTAGCGCTTGGTGTGGCATTTTGTTGGTGGTTTTGGGGGTTGCCTGGGTAGTGACGGAAAGGGCGCAAGGGGGCGGGGGCGATCGCGGCGATTATCTTCGAGGCATCAGTTGGGCCTTAGTCGCCGAATTTTCCCAGGCTACCGGGGCCATTTTATCGAGGCAGGCCCTCACAACCACCACCATTAGTCCTTTGTGGAGTACGCTGCTGCGACTGGTGGGGGGTACTTTAATATTGTTGTTATGGGTGGGAGTTGCCAGGCCGGAATGGCAGATATCGTGGAAAGGGGGGCGATCGCGACGAACCTTAATAACTATTTTCCTTGCCATACTTTTCGGGACTTATTTCGGTATTTGGTTGCAACAGACGGCCTTTAAATTTACCGCCGTCGGCATAGCTCAAGCTTTAAGCGCCACCAGTCCTCTATGGGTTCTACCTTTTGCCATCTGGATGGGGGATAAATTAAGTTGTAGGTCCGTCTTGGGAGTTGTCCTAGCTTTAATAGGAATTGCTCTCTTATTTGCCATTCATTTTAATTAACAATCAACCATGATTTTCTAGGCAATATTTTCTAGCAGAGGAAAACTACCATGAACGATTACCAAGACCAAGAAAAAGAACTAAAAAAACGAGAAAAAGAACTCCAAGAAAGAGAGCGACAAATACGCTTGCGAGAAATGGAGAACGAACTTTACAAACAAGAAGTACAATCTCCATTGTATGAAACCTCCCATCATTCTCCACCAGAAAAAGTATCGCCTCGGTGGTATCGAAAGATGATAAAGGCTGCTAAATTTGGGGGCATTGTTATTGCCGTGGTTGCTGCTGCTTATATCGGTGTTTGGTTGGCTGCAGCAATTTTAGTTATGGGAGTTGCTTGGGTGGGTTATAAAATTATGTTTGAAAAGGAAAAAGATTAATTTTAGAAAAGGGAATTAAGTGCAGTTCGTAGTAATCGCTTTAGCGATGAAAATAGGCCATAGATGTTTTGCAATTGACAATGGACCGTTAACGAGGAAAGAAACAATGGAAAATACCAATCTAACAAACGATTTGGATAGAGTCGTTAGGGCTCGCCACGAAATCGCGAACCATCTGATGAATATCGCCGAAACTATTAAGAAAGCAGAAACCGAAGGAGAAAATGCTTCGGGAAAATTGGGCTTAGAAACAGAAAGCGAAAACATCGGCATCGTCAGTAAAAACTTGTGGAAAGGAGTATTTCGACTGGTAGTTTTGGGAGATTTGAAGCGGGGAAAAAGTACCTTTCTCAATGCTTTAATCGGCGAAAATCTCTTGCCAAGCGATGTCAATCCTTGTACGGCAATTCTAACAGTTTTGCGTTACGGCCCCAGTAAAAAAGTAACGGTTTACTTTAAAGATGAAAATCCGCCCCAAGACCTGGATTTTCAAACCTTTAAACAGCAATATACCATCGACCCCGACGAGGCGAAAAAACTCCAAGCAGAAAATAAACTTGCTTTCCCAAATGTCGATTATGCCGTGGTGGAATATCCTTTACCGCTGTTAGAAAAAGGCATAGAAATAGTGGATACGCCGGGGCTAAACGATACGGAAGCTCGCAACCAACTTTCTCTGAGCTATCTTAATAACTGTCATGCGGTTTTCTTTGTTTTCAGGGCGAGTCAACCTTGTACTTTAGAAGAGCGTCGCTATCTGGAAAATTACATTAAAGGTCGCGGTTTTACTGTCTTCTTTTTAATTAATGCCATTGATGAAATAAGACAAGGTTTGCCCGATCCAGACGACGCGGAAGCAGTGGCAGAAGCAGAAAATAAAGTGCGACAAGTTTTCCAAAGTTATCTGGGAGAATATTGTCAGGTAAACGGCAGAAATCTCTATAACGAAAGGGTGTTTGGGGTTTCTTCTTTGGCGACTTTGCGACGACGAATTAAAAATCCTCAAGATTCTTTGGAAGGGACCGGTTTTCGAGAGTTTTTAACCGTATTTAATAAGTATTTGACCCAGGAAAAGGCGATCGCTCAATTACAACAAGCTAAAATTATCGCCCGTCAAACTTATAATCGAGTCCGAGAAGCTATAGAACGTCGCATACCTTTATTGGTAAAAGATGCCCGGGAATTAAAAGAGAGAATTGAGTCGGTGGAACCCGAGTTTAAAGAACTAACAGATATAGGCGATCGCTTCCGAGATGAAATTCGAGTTGTCAGAGACAAAAAAGCCAAAACCGTCGCCGACTCCTTAAGGTCTTATATCCTCAATTTAGGGGATAATTTTGAATCGGATTTTATCCGCTATCAACCCCATTTAGGCTTTATGGAATCCTTGCAACAAGGAAATCGCGAACAATTCCAAGAGGAATTTAAACGGGCATTTGAACGTTACATTAACGAAAAATTAGCTACCTGGGAACTTACCGCCGAACGAGAAATTAGCGAAGCTTTTGAGGAATTAGCTAAAAGTGCTGCCAGTTACGGTTCCACTTACAATCAAGTCGCTAATTTAATGACAGAAAAATTAATTGGCGATAAGGTTCATGCCAAACAAAACGTTACTAAAGAAGAGGAATCTCCTGCCTGGACGAGTTGGGCGATGGGCTTTTTCTCCTTAGCTCAAGGTAACATTGCGGGGGTAGCTTTAGCGGGTGCAGGTTTCGATTGGAAAAGCGTTTTAATTAACTATTTGGCGGTAATAGGAATTAGCGGCTTTTTATTAATTTTTTCTGGGGGCGTGTTAGCGCCTTTTGGTATTTGGGCTATTCCTTTAATGGGCATGGGCGTGGGTGCTTTGCAAGTTGAAGAAGGACGGAAACATTTAATTAAAGCAACCAAAAAGGAGTTTATTAAATACCTTCCCAAACTGGCAGAGGAACAATGGCAGCCAATTTATGATGCGGTTAAAGAATGTTTTGAGGATTACGAAAGGGAGGTTATGAAACGGTTGGAAGATGATATTAAATCTCGGCGATCGGAGTTGGAAAATTTGGTGAAACAAAAGGAATCTACGGAAATTAATCGCGAGGCAGAAGCAAATCGTTTGAAGAGTTTGGATGCAGATATTTTATATGAATGTCGCACCATCGAGTCGGTTTACGATTATTTAGTCAGTTCGTAGGTTGGCAGTAATTTAGTATTTCAGAAACCCGGTTTTTTGAAAAAACCGGGTTTCTTGACCGGCTGACTTAAGCAAAAATCTTTACTGACTTGCTCCCAAGAGATTATGCCTTACATTATTACCAGCGTAACAGTTGAAAACAACTATAAACTCCGTTTGGTTTACTCATAAGGTGACATGGTTGTTGTTGATTTTATGCCCATTATTAGACAAGGTGGGGTGTTTGAAAAATTGGGCGATCGCGACTTTTTCTCCCAAGTCAAATTAGGCGAAGGAGGTCGATATATCGAATGGCCAGGGGGACTCGATTTTTGTGCGGACGCCTTATGGTTTGAATCTCATCCTAACGATAGTCCCTTAAATCTTTCTGCTGCTAATTTAATCTAAAATAGTAGGGTGCGCACCGCGCACCATCATTAAAATAACTTACTACAAAACAATTACTTATTACCCAA
>CAZUCT010000217.1:0-4022 GCA_964619285.1 uncultured bacterium
GTCAACAAAAAAGGGTTATTTACTACCAGCAAAAAGTCTTCTGAATCTTCTTCTCTATTAGCAAGCTCGCAATTAGCAATTAGCAAAAAGCAGAGATATTTTGGACGCATCTCAAATAAAACTGCTATAGTTGTTAATTTAGTGGCTAACAGCCACTCGCAGGTTGGGCCAAGCAAAGTCCAACACGACCAATAAACGAGCAGGTCAAGAAACCCGGTTTTTTAGAAAAACCGGGTTTCTGAGATACTAAAAAACCGGGTTTCTGAGAATACTTGACCTGCTCTCTAGTAATCCTTTGATTTGACTATGGCTCGTATTTTACACCTTGACTCAAGTCCCAGGGGCGATCGCTCTATGTCTCGCGCCCTTTCCCAGGAGTTTATCGACACCTGGAAAAAGTCCCACCCCGAAGATACCGTCCAATATCGAGATGTGGGTCGCCAACCGGTGCCCCACGTCGATGAAAATTGGATAGCTGCTGCCTATACTCCCCCAGAAGCTTATACGCCAGAGTTCGCATCGGCAATTAAAATCTCCGACGAGTTAATAGAGGAGTTTTTAGGGAGCGATCGCTTTGTTTTTGGCATTCCCATGTATAATTTTAACGTGCCATCTAGTTTTAAGGCTTACATCGACCAAATAGTGAGGGTTAATCGCACTTTTGTTGTGGATGAAAATGGCTATCGCGGTTTGGTGGATGGTAGCAAAAAAATGTTGATTATTGTTTCTCGGGGGAGTAGTTTTCAACCGGGAACGCCTATGGCAGCTTATGATTTTCAAGAACCTTTTTTGCGAGCCATTTTCGGTTTTCTTGGCATCACGGATCTTACTTTTATCTGTGCTGAAAATATGAACGCAGGGGAGGAATTAAAAGCTCAATCTTTAGGGGATGCTAGGGCGAAGATTCAAGAGTTAGTTACCAGTTGGTAATTTAATTAACAATTAACAATTAATAATTGTTAATTGTAAGGTGCGCTGCGGCGCACCCTACTTTCTTTTTCACTATTGCCTATTGCCTTTTGCCTTATGAGTGAATCTAATTTTAATAAACGTTTTTTTCGCCTAGCTACGGCTAATATTATCTCTAATTTGATGGTGCCTCTTGCCGGTTTAGTGGATGTTGGTTTTCTCGGACATTTAGCAGAAATTAAGAATTTAGCGGGGGTTGCTTTAGCTACGATTATTTTTAATTATATCTATTGGACCTTTGGTTTTTTGCGGATAGCAACCACGGGAACTACTGCTCAAGCTGTGGGGCAAGACGATACGGATACAGTCTTATTAATTCTGCTGAGAAACTGCGCGATCGCCCTGATTATCGGAACGGCTTTATTAATTTTACAATACCCCATTAGAGAAGTAGCATTTGCCATCCTTAATGCGGAAACAGAAGTTAAAAATGCCGGCCTTTTCTATTATAATTGTCGAATCTTTGCAGCGCCAGCAGCACTAATTAACTACGTTTTAATCGGTTGGTTTCTCGGACGAGAAAAAAGCGGCAAAGTTTTATTATTGTCCTTGGTAGTTAACGTTGCTAATGTTGGTTTAGATTATTTATTTATTGTTAACTTAAAATTAGAAAGCGCCGGGGCGGGCATGGCAACAGCGACCAGTCAATTTCTGATGTTATTAGTAGGAATAATTCTAGTCTTGCAAGAAGGATGGCTAGACCGCGTCCCCAAAGTTGGGGGTAAAATTTTCGATAAAAAAGCCTTAAAAGCAGCCTTTACTCTTAATTTTAACATTACAATTCGCAACTTTGTTTTGGTTTCGACTTTTGCCCTCTTTAATAACCTTAGTTCTACCTTGGGAACTCTTATCTTAGCTGCTAATGCTTTATTATTACAAATAATTAGTTTTGCTGCTTATTTTATCGACGGTTTGGCCTTTGCTACGGAAACTTTTGCCGGAAATTTTCGCGGAGAAAATAACGAGCAACAATTGGCACCCCTGTTACGTCTGGCAGGGAGTATAGGTTTTGCTTTGGGGCTAATATTTGCACTGATGTTTGTCATCTTTAAAGATAACTTGTTCGGTTTATTAACTAACCATCTAGATGTCATAGAATTAATCGATATTTATGTAATTTGGTTATTGCCTGTTTTGGCTTTTGGTTCCATTGCCTATATTCTAGATGGTTACTTTTTTGGTTTAACAGAAGGTGCAATTTTGCGCAATGGCGCTATCATAGCATTGGTCGTTGGCTTTTTGCCGATGGCTGTTGTTGCTATGTATTGGAAAAGTCCCCATTTATTATGGCTAGCTTTTACCTTATTTACCGCAGGCAGAGTGGTAACTTTAGCTTGGAAGGTTCCCGAAACTTTAAGGGATAACGAACAAGAATTAACAATTAAAAACTAACAATTAACAATTAACAAACCATGAACTTAAGAACAATTTCTCAACAACAATCTAGTAATTTAAACTTAACAGAAGTAACCGGCACTATTTTTGCCATTACTAGCAACGACACCCTCATCTTAACCGCGGACAACCAACAACAATTTTTTGTCGATTTTATCGACCAATTGGACACTTTAACTTTGGGTTTGCAAGGGGGGCAAAGGTTGAGAGTAAGCGGTTTTTTAAACAGAGAAAATAATAGGCTTAATTTAGATAATACTGTTATTATTAGCGGGGCGGGCATCCAACCGCCGCCGCCCCTTTTTGGGTTGCAAACTATCTCGGGAAATGTTGGTTTTATTATTGATGAAAACGAGTTAATTTTAAACTCCGACGGCAAAATTTACTTTGTTAATCTCTTAGAAGAATTCAACGCGATCGCCTTGGGTTTGCGAGAAAATCAACTCGTTACTATTTCTGGTTCGGTAACTTTAGAAAATAACAGGTTAACTATCAACAGCAGCAGCATTGTAGAGGGTATAGGCAACCCCAACCCTCCTCCTTTTATCCCCGACGATCGCTTTCCCGATGGGGCCATTGTCGGCAGCAATATCCCTCAATTCATCCAGGGAACTAATGGGGCAGATATTATCTTCGGGCAGGGAGGCAACGATACTATAGACGGACTGGAGGGAGACGATAGCATCGAAGGAAACTCGGGCAGCGACTCTATGGAAGGAGGCGGCGGTAACGATACTATTACTGGCGGTCCCGGACTGGATACTATCGAAGGCGGGTTTGGCGACGATAGTATTGTCGGCAACGATGCTAACGACGTTCTCAAAGGCGACGATGGCGACGATATTATTTTTGGCAGCGAAGGCAGCGATAATATCGAGGGCGGACGGGGTAACGATACTATTTATGGTGGTAAAGACAGCGATCGCCTCTTTGGCAACCATAACGACGACCTCATTTTCGGCAATGCCGATAGCGATACGGTGGAGGGAGGCAACGGTAACGATACTATTTACGGCGGCAAAAATAACGATATTATCGATGGCAACTTCGGTTTTGACTTTCTTCTGGGAGACTTGGGCAGCGATCGCTTGAATGGCGGCGACGGCGACGACCTGATCTTCGGCGGGCGAGACGAGGATACCCTCGAAGGGGGCAACGGTAACGACAACCTCAACGGCGACCTCGCCAACGATAGTTTGTTTGGAGGCGACGGTAACGATAGGTTATTAGGGGCGGGTCGCCAGTCGGGGGCCAACGAAATTGATTTATTAAACGGCGGTTTGGGGCAAGATACATTTATTCTCGGCAACAGTACCACCGCTTTCTATAACGCCGCCGGTAACGACGATTATGCTTTGTTAGAGGATTTTAACGTTGAGGAGGGCGATCGCATTATCCTCTTTGGGGCAGGCGGGGCGGTTTTAGGACTGTCGTCAGGGGAGTTGCCAGGAGGAACGACTATTTCTGCCGACGGCGATATTATCGGCGTGGTAGTTAATGCCACTCAACAACAAGTTAGTGCAGGATTGATTTTGATTTAATTGTTGGGAATGGGGAATGGGGAATGGAGAATTGGGAATTGCCATGTCGGTTGTTAGCTAAGTTTAAAATCGCTAAAGCGATTACTACAAACTAGCTAATTGCCCCACCAAAAACCC
>CAZUCT010000217.1:4122-12294 GCA_964619285.1 uncultured bacterium
GCGATTACTACAAACTAACTTTTTTCGCTTGCCAATAACCCGTGGGTTTCATCCGCTGCTAACCTAACCTTATCATACACCAACAACCTAATTTTTAATTATTAATTACCTGACAAATCTATTAAGCTGTTCTACTAATAAATGTACCGTTGTTGAAGGATTATCCTTAGCGGGGTTGAGTGGGTTATATTCTTTTAAAAGCCTTTTGGCATTTTGAATAGCCTGATTTTGTTTTATTTCTAAAAAAGCATATATTTCCTGATTGTTTTTTTCATACTTTTGATTCTTGGAAATTAACTTAGCTTCTCTCAATTTTTTGGTCAACTCTCCTTTATAGTCTTTGCGAGACATGGCAGTATCGCGATAGTCAAAATGTAGCAAATACCAAAGTTCAAAAGCTTCGTTAGAATAAGCGACTTTAATCCCATTTTGTTCTGCATAAGTAATAGCCCCATTAAAATCATCCGCTGTCCAAGAGTTGCGATCAAACACGCACCAAACCTGGTCGTATATTTTTCCTTGCCTGCTAATTTCTATTGCCTTTTCTACCAAATTGCTAGGATTTTCTCCAAAACCTATCACATCAATTTGAAGCTGAGATAGTGGAAAGTGTTTAAAGTAATTCGGTTCCGTTTCTGTCCCTTCGCAAACTATTAGAAAAACCTCTCTTGTTTCTTTTACTTCTCGTCTATTTGCAGTTTTATTTCTCTTTTTTTTAGAAAATGCCTGCCCTGAATTTGTTGTTTTTGAGCTTTTACGTTGCTGTTTATTTCGAGCCATTTTTATCGCCAAAAAGTTGAATAAAATTGCCAATAAAGGGTATGGCACCATATTTTCCTTTAATGTAGTCGTCTTCAAAGTTAGAATCGTTATCTACTTTAAACTCCACTAAAGAATACAAATCGCTGACACCTTCCTCGTTTTTTTCCACAAACCAAATTTGGTCCCTTCTAAAAACTATTTTGTTCAGTAAATTAGTATCGTGAGTCATAAAAATTAATTGGGCATTATGAGGGTTAGTGTCGTTAGAATTGAACAAATCAATAATAGTACGAGTCATAAGTGGATGAAGTCTGGCATCCAGTTCGTCAATGACTAAAACTTCCCCATTCTTTAATGTATCAAGAATCGGTACTGCCAAATCAAACAGCTTTTTAGTTCCTTCCGATTCATTTTCATCAAAATCTAAAATTGCTGGGGATACGACATTTCCTTCCCTATCGTACTTCTTATGAAAAGTTATAAGGTTCCCTTCTACTAATTTAATGTCATCAATGCCTAAATCTAACTTTTGAATTAGTTTCAAAATTTTGTTTTTGTATTTACTAAAATACTGAATTGCTATGGGCCTATAAGCATCTGTATGCAGTCCAAAAATTACCTTAAAATTGCTCTCAAACCATCCTAATATTTTGGTAGATATTTTACCGTTAAACTGAGCATTTACAGATAAAAATAGAGCGTTACTTCTAGTTTTATCTGCGATTAAATTACCTTCTTTAAAAATATTAGTCATTTCAATTTCATTACCATTGCGGTTAAAAAGCTTTGACTCTTTAACCTTGGGAACGTGAAACAACCATTCGGAAATTACCCGCTTTTTATCCACCTCAAAACCATATCTATAAATCCTTCCCTCCAAAATAAAAACTATTTCAAAAAAAGAAGGTTTGCCTTCCGTTTCCGTACTCAGTCTAAATTCTTCAACGTCAATTGATTCGCCTATTTGAGTGTTTTTTGAAGAGTTAACAATAAACCAACGCATAAAACCCATTGCTTTGACAAAATTACTCTTACCGCTAGCATTTGCCCCATAAACAGCAGCACTTTTAAGCAAGCTTAATTCATCGTCTATTTTAAAGACGTTATTTTCGTTTAATTTCTCAAATTTAGCTCTCTCGTCAGTGGCCGTCATGCTCAACGTGACGGGTTCTTTAAAAGATAAATAGTTTCCAACAGTAAATTCAATTAGCATAGTTTTTTTTCAACAGTAGTGTTAACTTGGAAGTTGGGTTTCGCTTCGCTACACCCAACCCACATCTTAATATACCTCATCGTGGTGTCCTAAATAAAGCAATAAAATCCCTTCTTCTTCATCCTCCGTATCGGTCGCGAACTCAAATAAAATTCGGTAACTATAGTCAATAGAACACGACCAAATATCTGATAAATTACCCGACAATTTATGAGTACGCAATTTAGGATTAAAAGGGTCTTCAGACAAGAGTTTTAAAGTTGCTTCAACTAAAGGACGCAATTGAGGATTTTTGCGTGCTAAACCCTTGAAAGAGCGAAGAGAACGGGGAGTCCAACCAATTTTCATTTTTAATCATCTAACTCCTCTAAAAAATCTTCCACCGAACCAAACTTGACATTTCCCTCAGCATATTCTTGACGTACCAGCGCTATTTCTTCTAATAACTGGTTGCGTCGCTGTTGGTAAATTCGCCTTTGGAGAACTTCCAAAAGCATTCCTTGGTCTTCTAAAGAAAGAGCCTCTACAGCTTCTATTGCTAACTGAAATTGAGATATATTTTTGTTTTTGCTCATAAACTTTTGTTCCCTAAGTTAAAACAAGAAAAAAAGGTTTTTTGTGTTGGGTTTCGCTTCGCTACACCCAACCTACATCTTAATCGTCAGCAGCAAGCGATCGAGGACGGCCACAAAAAAAAGTCCCATCGCGGCCTTCTCCCCTCGCTCGCAGAAGCTAGAAGGCCCCGGTGGGACTGTTGAATGGAACCCTTTGTCGTCTGATAAAGGAGAACGCAATTAGCTCCATTCAAGATTCATCTTAACTTAATGACAGTAATTGTCAATCATCTTTTACTTATTTCTTTCTTATTATTGAAGACAAGCCGATTTGGGCCATTAACTCAATAATGGGCCATAGCTACCTGGCTTTCTCTTTCAGTAGTTGTAGGCCATTGCCAGTAAAAATTAATGAAACTTTTTTTCATTAACCCCTTGACAATTGAAAAAAATTGTTGATAATTAATCTTAATAAGCCGCGAAGGCTGAAAACTCAATCAAACGACAAAGGAGGTCCAAAGGCCATGACAACAAGCATGGTGACTCAATCCTTCCCGGCGGAAGGACAATCGTTTCCCTGGTGGGCGGGGAACGGACGTTTAGCAAAGCTATCGGGACGGCTGCTCGGAGCCCACGTCGCCCACGCAGGTTTAATCGTCTTCTGGGCGGGAGCTTACACCCTATTTGAACTCTCCCGGTTCAACCCAGATCTGCCCATGTACGAACAGGGCCTAATACTATTGCCGCACCTGGCCGCCCAAGGTTGGGGCGTCGGTGCGGGGGGTAAAATCGTGGATACCTACCCCTACTTCGCCATTGGCGTCATACATCTAATTAGTTCGGCCTTTCTCGGTTTCGGCGGCATCTTCCACGCCATTAAAGGGCCAGAAATCCTCGACAAAGGCTCATTTTTCGGTTACGACTGGGAAGATGGCAAAAAAATGACCACCATCATCGGCATCCACCTCCTTCTTTTGGGGGCAGGGGCCTTCTTGTTGGCGGCCAAAGCTATGTATTTTGGTGGTTTATATGATACCGCAATTGGTGACGTCCGCGTAATTTCCAACCCGACTTTAGACCCGGGAACCATATTTGGCTATCTCTTCGGAGCGGGTGGCAAATACTGGCTGGCAGGAGTCGATAACCTGGAAGATGTCATCGGCGGGCATATCTACGTCGGCCTGATTTGCATTTTGGGAGGTTTATGGCATATTCGCACCAAACCCTTCCCCTGGACTTACCGACTGTTCGTATGGTCTGGAGAAGCGTACCTCTCCTATAGCATCGGTGCTGTTGCCCTGATGGCTTTCGTTGCCGCGCTGTTTGTCTCGGTCAATACTATCGCCTACCCAGTAGAATTCTACGGACCGACTTTGAAGGTGGGCATCGAACAATATCCCTTCTTCAAACTTGGAAGCGGCGATCTCCTTACTTCTCGCGTCTGGTTGGCAAACGCTCACTTCTGGCTGGGCTTCTTCTTCTTGCAAGGACACATCTTCCACGCGCTGCGGGCGGCTGGCTTTGATTTCCGTCAGGGCAAAAAAGTCGCTTCCTTGGTAACCTCCAGGGCAGAGGAGGTATAAAAATGACAGTATCAGTGGCGCAAAAACAATACGACTGGCTGGCTGGCAATGCCCGCTTCGTCAATCTTTCCGGCAAATTGTTGGGAGCCCACGTCGCCCACGCAGGTCTAATTGTCTTCTGGGCGGGAGCGATGACTCTCTTCGAGGTCGCTAAGTACGATCCAACTCTGCCTTTGTACGAGCAAGGGTTAATCCTGCTGCCGCACCTGGCCACTCTCGGTTTTGGTGTCGGCGACGGCGGACAAATTGTGGATACTTATCCTTACTTCGCGATCGCTGTCGTCCACCTCATCAGTTCCGCAGTTCTCGGTGCCGGCGGTCTCTACCACGCCCTACTCGGACCGGATGTATTAGAAGAAGACAATACCTTTTTCGGCTTCTTCGGCTACAACTGGACTGACAAAGACAAAATGACAACCATCATCGGCATCCATCTACTGCTGTTAGGCTTCGGTGCTTGGTTGCTGGTAGCTAAAGCCCTGTTTTGGGGAGGTTTATACGACCCCAACGTAGAGAGCGTTCGGGTTATTACCGAACCTACCCTCAACGCCGGTCGCATTTTTAGCTACCTCTTCGGGATCCAGGGCGGCAAAGGCATGGCAGCAGTTGACAACCTCGAAGATGTTGTCGGCGGTCATATCTGGATCGGATTTATTTGCGTTCTGGGTGGCGCGTGGCATATCCTCACCAAACCTTTTCCCTGGGCCGAGCGGGTTCTCTACTGGTCTGGCGAGGCTTATCTTTGCTACAGTCTGGGCGCTTTGGCCTATATGGGATTCTTGGCCGGTTACTTCGTGACTTTCAACGGCACGGTTTATCCAGAAGTCTTTTACGGACCCCTGGGTTTGACCGCAGAAGCGGGAGTCGTAACTGTAAGAACCTGGTTGGCGACGAGCCACTTTATTTTGGCAGCATTGTTTTTGGCGGGTCATATTTGGCACGGGCTCCGCGTTCGTACTGCAGCAGTGGGGATTGATTTACGATGACAGCAACAGCAACTATTACTAATACGAAGCAGCCGGAGTACGGCTGGTGGGCGGGAAATGCCCGTTTGACGGAGCTTTCTGGGAAACTTCTCGGGGCTCATCTGGCTCAAGCAGCTTTAATCGTGTTTTGGGCGGGGGCGTTTACTTTGTTCGAGCTCTCCCAGTACGACCCAGAACTGCCGATGTACGAGCAAGGGTCGATTTTATTGCCCCACCTGGCGAGTCTGGGTATTGGCATCGGCGATGGCGGACAGGTTGTGGATACTTATCCTTATTTCGCGATCGCCGTCTTGCACCTAGTCAGTTCCGCAGTTCTCGCAGCGGGCGGTCTCTATCACGCTCTACTGGGACCGGAAGTTCTGCCCCAAAATAAAACCTTTGCCGGCTTTTTCGGCTACGACTGGACCGACCAAGACAAAATGACGAGCATTATCGGCATTCATTTGTTGTTCTTAGGGTTTGGCGCTTGGTTGCTGGTAGCTAAAGCGATGTTTGTCGGCGGTTTGTACGATCCGGCAGTGGAGTCGGTGCGAATAGTTAGCAACCCGACTTTGAACCCCGTCGAGATTTTTGGCTATCTTATAGGAGCCAAAGGTGCTGCGGGTATGGCTGCAGTTGACAATCTCGAAGATGTTGTCGGCGGTCATGTTTATGTGGGACTTTTGTTAATTGGCGGCGGTATCTGGCATATTCTCACGGTGCCGATGCAGTGGACCCAGCGCAGGCTGTTTTGGTCTGGGGAGGCGTATCTTTCCTACAGTCTGGGGGCTCTGGCTTATATGGGATTTTTGGCAGCTTACTTCGTGACTGTCAACGATACTGTTTATTCAGAAGCGTTTTACGGTCCCGTCGGTTTGTCCGTCAGCGATGGGGGAGTTGCGACCTCTCGCACTTGGTTGGCGACGAGTCATTTCGTGCTGGCAATTTTGCTGCTGTTCGGCCATCTTTGGCACGCCATCCGGGTGCGATCGCAAGCAGCAGGATTTAATCTGCGTCTGGGGCAGTTCGTGACTCCTCAGGGCGATCGCTCGGAAACTCTCAAATATCTCGGCCAAATCGATCGCAACGATACCACTCTCCTTTTCTTGCGCAATTTACCCATTTATCGCCAAGGAATTTCCCCTAGTTTTCGAGGATTAGAAATTGGCATGGCTCACGGTTATTTTCTGCTAGGGCCCTTTGTCGCTTTGAGTCCTTTGGACGACGATAATTTAGCTTTGAAAGTTGGGTTATTGCTGGCAATGGGAACGGTGGTAATTGTAGCGATCGCTCTCAGTTTCTACGACAGCAAAACCCCAGAAAAAGGCCGGGTTTTCTCTTGGTTTAAAACTAGCGAAGACTGGAGTTTATTCCGAGGTAGTTTCCTCGTAGGCGGTATCGGCGGCGCGATTTTTGCTTACTTTTTGATGTCAAACTTTGACATCATCGATGCCATTTTCCGAGGCACTATTAACTAAGGTTTTTATGGTAGGTTGTGCGGACAGAACCGGAACCAGACACAATTGCTCGGCAATCTTTAATAAAGTTTGGTTTCGTTCCGTTGGCCCTACCTACACTTCTACCGAAAGGACTTTTTTCGGACATTTCTCTTTCCAAAAAAAACGAAAAAAATTATCTCAAAAACCCATAAAATGCTTTTTTTGAGATAAAATGTTTTTAACCAGAAAAAAGTAGTTACTCTTTAGTAAAAAAAACAAAATAGTAAAAAAAACAAAAATAGTAACTATGACTGGCAGAGTGCATTCCGTCTGATTGCTAGTAGAAAAAAACTTAGCAATTTTGACAATTAGCCATTAACAATTAGACCACCAAAAAAAGGAGAAAAACCTCCATGCAAAGTTACGGCAAACCAGAAGTAAAATACGATTGGTGGGCGGGAAACGCCCGCTTCGCCAAACTGTCCGGTTTATTCATAGCCGCCCACGTCGCTCAAGCAGCCTTAATAACCTTTTGGGCGGGAGCATTCACGCTTTTTGAACTCTCTCAATATTCTCCAGACTTGCCCATGGGCGAGCAGGGGTTAATTCTCCTCCCCCACTTAGCAACATTAGGTCTCGGCATCGGCGATGGCGGCGTCGTCGTCGATACCTATCCCTACTTCGTCATTGGAACGGTACACCTAATCTCGTCGGCAGTATTGGCTGCGGGTGCCCTCTTCCATGCCTTTAAAGCCCCCGAAAGTCTCGCAGATGCTTCCGGCCGAGCCAAGAAGTTTCACTTTGAATGGGACGATCCCAAACAGTTAGGGCTGATTTTAGGACATCACCTGCTATTCTTAGGCATGGGTGCTTTGTTGCTAGCGGCCAAAGCTATGTATTTTGGTGGATTATACGATTCGACAGCTCAAACCGTTCGTCTGGTAACGAACCCCACTCTGGATCCTTTAGTCATCTACGGCTATCAAACTCACTTTGCTTCTATTAGCAGTTTAGAAGATTTGGTCGGAGGTCACATCTACGTCGGCATTCTCTTAATCGCAGGCGGTGTATGGCACATCGTCAAAGAGCCTTTACCTTGGGCGAAAAAGGTGTTAATCTTCTCTGGGGAAGCAATTCTTTCCTACTCTCTAGGCGGTATTGCCTTAGCAGGATTTGTCGCAGCTTACTTCTGTGCGGTGAATACTTTAGCTTATCCGGTAGAATTCTACGGTCCTGCTTTGGATATCAAGCTCGGTATAACCCCCTATTTTGCCGACACCATCGAGTTACCTTTTGGGGTTCACACATCTCGCTGTTGGCTGGCAAACGCTCACTTCTTCTTAGCTTTCTTCTTCCTGCAAGGTCATCTCTGGCACGCTTTGCGAGCGATGGGAGTTGATTTCAGCCGCATTGAAACTGCTTTAAATTCCGCAGGCGAGCCCCAACCGGCACGCTCTGGGAGCAAACCAGCAGCAAAAGCAAAAACGGAACCAGCGGCTCAACCTGCTGAAGCTTAAGAGTTGTTAGTTGTTAGTAGGGTGCGCAACGCGCACCTTACAGAGTCATTATATGACCTTCAAAAGGCCATCGATGAGCTTCAAAGAGTCATTATATGACCTTCAAAAGGCCATCGATGAGCTTCAAAGAGTCATTATA
>CAZUCT010000218.1:0-791 GCA_964619285.1 uncultured bacterium
TACTTGATGGTTGGTGCGCTACAAATATATTTATTGGTGCGCGATGCGCGCACTAATTAGCACATAAAATAAAATTCCTACTCGCCCACCCTCCGAGCAATATCGCTAAAATCTGGAATTTTCGGTCTTCGCCCATCACACCCACAACCCCAATCATCAGCATACACACCTTTTTCCACCCACAAAGAAAAACTAGAATAAGACCAACAGTGCGGACACGACACTAAACCGTGTTTAACTGGATTGTAATGGATATACTCCAGATGTCTTGCCAGATCCTCCTCATCTAGAATAGCGTGTTCCCAGAAACGTCTATGCCAAACATCACTTTCGCGACGTTTGCGACGGGAACTCGATACGTTACGAGGTAGCGATCGCTCCCCCCGTAAGGCTCGCGTAAACAAAATTTTTATTTGCCCGAGTAGTTTGGAATAGTTGGTGTCGTTTGGTGGCAAGGTCCAGATAAAATGGAAATGTTCCGGTAAAACAACTGCTCCAACGAATTTAAAGGGCATCTGGGATTTAATTGTTGCGACTGCTTGACGTAATAGAGCGACGTTTTCGGGTTGCGAGAAGAATGGGGTGCGATTGTAGGTTACGACTGTAAAGAAGTAGGTTCCACCTGGTATGTATGCTCGCCGGTATTCAGACATGGGTTGGGTTATCGGTAACTTGACTTATGAATGTTGTAGAGTGCGCAATGCGCACCTTACGAATATGGTTGGTGCGCGGTGCTACAGAAGACGGTGCGCGGTGCGCGCACTACAGAAGGCGGTGCGCGGTGCGCTACA
>CAZUCT010000218.1:891-12327 GCA_964619285.1 uncultured bacterium
GAAGACGGTGCGCGGTGCGCGCACTACAGAAGGCGGTGCGCGGTGCGCGCACTACAGAAGACGGTGCGCGGTGCGCGCACTACAGAAGGCGGTGCGCGGTGCGCGCACTACTATACTATCCTAAAAATTCGCGGGGGTCGGTGACGTAACCGGTTAAGGCGGAGGCCGCTGCGGTATAGGGGGAGGCTAAATATACTTGAGCCTGTTTGTTACCCATGCGACCGGGGAAGTTGCGGTTGGTGGTGGAAACGCAGACTTCGGGCTCGTTGAGGCGACCGAAGGTGTCTTTCGGTCCTCCCAAACAGGCGGCGCATGATGGGGCGGCGGGTTCGATACAACCTGCTTCTAAGAAAATTTCCGAGAGGGTTTGACCTTCGTGTTTGATACTAAATAGATCTTCGTAAACTTTCTGGGTGGCGGGTACTAAATAAGTGGGAACTTTCACCCGATGACCTTTGATAACGCGGGCGGCGTTTAAAAAGTCGGAGATTTTGCCCCCAGTGCAAGAACCGATATAGACGCGATCGATTTTGACGTCGCTACAGTTGCGGGCGAGGTCGCGGTTGTCGGGGGAGTGGGGTTTGGCGACGACGGGTTCTAATTTGGTGACGTCGTAGGAGCGATCGCTATAGAATTTAGCATCGCTGTCGGTGTAAAAACACTCGAAAGGTTTATCGGTGCGGGAACGAACGTACTCGAAGGTGGTTTCGTCGGGAGCGATCGTGCCGTTTTTGCCGCCGGCCTCGATCGCCATATTGCACAGAGTCATCCTTTCTTCCATCGCCATCGCTGCGATGGTGTCTCCGGCAAATTCTAAAGTCCGATAGGTGGCACCGGCAACGCCGATATCGCCGATAACTTGCAAAATCAAATCTTTCGCTAACAGATAATCTGGCATTTCGCCGTTGAGAACGAAGCGCATGGTGGCGGGTACTTTTACCAACAGTTTGCCGGTGCCCATGATAAAGGCCGCATCCGTGTTACCGATACCCGTAGCAAATTGTCCGAAGGCTCCCGCGTTGCAAGTGTGAGAGTCGGTACCGAAGAGAACTTCTCCTGGACGGACGTGTCCTTCTTGGGCGAGGGCGATGTGACAGACTCCTTTGTAGTCCGGGTTGGCTTTGAAGTTAGCGCGATCTATAATGTCGTAGAAATACTTAAGATTCTGTTCGGCGGCAAAGTCGCGGAGAATATCTACGTTGCGGTTGGCGCGTTCGTCGGCGGTGAAGATGTAGTGGTCGGGGATGATGACGATTTTTTCCTTATCCCAGACTTTGGCCTTTTCGCCAAATTCCTTCTTAAAGATGCCAATGGTCCCTGGCCCGCAGACGTCGTGGGTCATCAGGACATCCACGTTTATCCAAATATTCTCCCCCGCTTCAATGGCGGACCGACCGGCGGCTTTGGCCAGTATTTTTTCTGTAAGGGTCATTCCCATATCTGATTCTCCTTTATTTGGCGATTATTAATTTATTCTAATCGAAGAAAATCTTAAAGGATAATTGGGGATAAAGAGCGATCGCCACTCCATTAAAACATCAAAGCGATGCAATATTATAAGGTTTCCCAGTCCAAAAGTAGGCATTATGCTATTTCCTGAATCGTTAAATCTATCCCCTCAACAACGGGTAAAGGCAAATTCCGAGAAACTCGCAGTAAAATCCAATCTTCTAAAACCTCTGCCAGTTCTTCTCGGCAAGCGAGTATCGGCATTTGCCCATACACCTTGAAAGCCAGGAATTTCTCCGAAGAAAGTGCCGTCGTCAGGCAAAATTTTGTAACTTGCTCGATGCAAAGCAGCTTGGATATATTTTGTCAGCATAGCCGCTGTATTTTAAATTGGTCAATAAGATTATAGCTTAATTTCCCTACAGACTTTTCAAAGGTCATCATTTCTCGTAAAAAAAACTTTCTCCCACTTGCAACAGATGGACCAAAAGAGCGATCGCCCCAACAAAATTCTTAAAGCTCCCCTTTCGTATTAAAATCTTTTTAATAAATAGCCTTGTTTAAGGAGATGTTAAAATGGAATTTCAAACCCTAGCACAGCAAGAATGCTATCAAAAAGTTCTTAGCTGGATGGATGAATTATTCAGCGAATATCCCTGGGAAAAACTCGACGAACCGGGAGTAGGTATTTGTTTGGGTTCTGCATGGGTGGAGGTGCTAATTTATCCTTGGCGGGAAGATGGGATTATTTGTTCTCGTTCTAATGTAGTTAGCGGTGCAGAATTAACCCCAGATTTATTGCGTTTTTTATTGAGAACTAATACCGAAACTATGTTTGGCGGCTTTTCAATTGACGGGGATGGTAATATTATTTTCGAGCATAATATTGTCGGTTCCACCTGCGACCCCAACGAGTTAGAAGAATCGGTTTTAGCAGTATTGGAAACGGCGGACGACTACGACGATAAAATAGTAGAACGTTGGGGTGGAAAGCGAGCTTTAGATATCGCGCCACAGTAGTTTTTTGAGGTTGGCAAATGAATCTGACTAATTGGGAAATAGTATTAAGGCTTTACCAGTATTCTCAAGATTTGCTCTGGATGAGCGAATCCGATTATCCTTTTGTGGTTTTTTTCTGGGAACTTGAGGAGGAAATAGAGTTGAATATTTCTACTTTTTTGGAACTAATTAAAAAACCACCAGATACCTCGATTCAAAGTTTAATATTCGAGAGTTTTTTTGAAAAAGCCGTAACTCCTAAAGATTGGCACGATGAAAGGAAAGAAGAAGAGGTAAAAAGGTATCAAAATCTGGTAGTTGTTTTGGAGGAATGTTTGAGAGATTTACGAGTTTATAAAGTGGGGGAAGTTACCATCGATGTTTATATTGTCGGCACTACTCCTGCTGGAGATTTAGCCGGTCTTTCTACGGTTTCTATTGAGACTTAACTAAGCCGTTTGTAGTAAGCATTTAGGTGCTAAAAAAGTCGGTTTTCAAGCACCTAAATGCTTACTACGAAATCAAGCTAGTTAATAATTTTTAAACAGATTTTTCCCCCGAATGCTTTGCCCCTACAAATCATTTTTTAGATAAACTTCTTCTACTGGTTCGAGAATAACCCCGTCAAGCATTTCTCGAACCTCTGTAGGATTTAAGACCATCCATTCTTCTTTTTTATTATCGGATAAATCTACTCTGGCAAACTCATCGGGAAAACCTAAATTAGAGTAGGAAGGAGGCTCGGAAAAATTTCCGTAATGCACGATAAAGATTAGATATTTATTCTCAATATTTAAAAACTCCTTAAAATCCCGAATAACTGTCCTCCACAACAATCTGATGTCATGGGTTATGGTGGGATTTGGACGATTGCTCGCTAGTTCCGAAGCAATAATTACCGTTCTTTTTTCTCTGTTATTTAGGTAGAGGCGAAGCAAACAATGGGACGAACCAATGGTTGACGATCGCCAAGAAAAAATTGTCTTTAAAGTTTTATTTTCGGTATTGGTAACGGCAGTCATAAGTTGTTTTTGTGGGTCAGTTAAGCATTTTTTGAATTAATTATGTTGGGTTCCGTTTCACTTCACCCAACCTACAGTTTTAAGGACTCAGAAACCCGGTTTTTTGGAAAAACCGAGTTTATCGAGCAACTATTGTTAATTATTTCCCATCCACGCCAGCTTCAATAACATCTTGTACATCTTTTGGCACTTGAGAAAAGAAATCGTAACCCGTGGCAGCTTCGATTTTATCTACGGAAACTAAATATCTTTTCCAGTTCAAACTTATCCTTTCCGAATTTTGCATATCTACGGCAATAACTCGGGTATTTTTATTAATTCCTTTGAGTCCCGAACCCGGTTCTAAAACTACAATTATTTTCCAAGTTCGACTGGGAATAGTTACTTTACCATCGGCTAATTTTCCGCGACTTCCATAACTGCCGGCGATGATGTAAAGTTCTTTTCCTTGTTTGACGAGTTGGCGGGAATATTCTTCTAATTCTCTCCAAGTTTCGCGGTTATTTGTCGGACTTTGGGGCATGATATTTGTCATTACAAAAGTTGCCGAATTATCCGTTTCGTTACGAGAGCGATCGGCGGAAGGAACTAAATGGCCTCGGTCAAATCCGCTGCCTCGATAATCGTTAGGCCCCACTCGATACCATCCTGCCGGCAAACTTTCGTCGGGGCGAAAATCGTCTTGGCGATCGGTAGAACCTAACCAGGATTTTGTTAGCTGCCAGCTTACCCAATTAGCAGTTCCTCTATCTCGATTGTAGGATAAAACATATTGGGGTTTTTCCATTAAGTAATTATTCTGGTTATCTGGAGAATTTGTCGCACCGCTTGGATTGCCGAAGGGCAAGTGTATTTCTGTAGGGGATCGAGAAAAAAGATTGCATCCCGTCAGTGTTAATAAGAGAATTGCGAGTAAAAAAGTTAAGTTTCTTTTCAAAAACAGCATTTTTCTTTATGAGGGTTTAAAATTAATAGTTAGGGGGCAAGTTTGGTTATTTATTACTATACCATTTTCCTCAAATTTTCTGCTAACTGCTACTTTTTTTATCTTTTTTTGATTTTTGATTTGATAAGGGCCATTTTCTCAAAAATCTACAATCTAAAAAAACGGAATGGATTCTAGATTCAGGAACTATCGAGGGCAAAAACATTTTTTGCAGCTGCGATTATACAAAGCAAACCAGACAATCGGATTACCATGATTACACTTAAAGGCTATCAAATTACAGATTTAATTTACGAGAGCGTCAATTCTCAAATATATCGCGCTATTAGAGAAGAAGATAAACAAGGGATAATTCTTAAAGTTCTCAGGTCCGACTATCCCACGGCGGCGGAGCTTACAAGATATAAGCAAGAATACGAGATTACCCGCAAATTGAACCTAGAGGGAGTTATTAGGGCTTATAGTTTAGAAAAATATGGGAACAGTTTGGCGATCGCCTTCGAGGAGATCGGGGCAAAATCCTTAAAAAATTGGATGTCGGAGACAACCTGGACTCTGGAGGAATTTTTAGTCTTATCGATTAAAATTGCTAAAGCATTAAGCGAGATCCATGCCGACAATATCGTTCATAAAGATATAAACCCCTCAAATATAATTCTCAACCCTGCCACTGGGGAATTAAAAATCATCGACTTTGGCATTGCCAGTCAATTAACTAGAGAAAATCCTACCTTAAAAAATCCCAACGTTTTAGAAGGAACTCTCGCCTATATTTCCCCGGAACAAACGGGAAGGATGAATCGTTCTTTAGACTATCGAACGGATTTTTATTCTTTGGGTGTCACCTGTTACGAAATGCTGACGGGCCAGCTACCTTTTGCGACTAAAGATGCCATGGAATTGGTGCATTGTCATCTGGCAAAAACTGCTTTACCTCCTCATGAATTAAATTCAGAAATTCCGCCCGTAGTTGGCAAAATTGTAATGAAATTGTTGGAGAAAAATGCCGAAAATAGGTATCAAAGCGGTATCGGTATTGCAGCGGATTTAGAAACCTGTTTGACCCAGTTACGAGAAACAGGAAAAATTCCCGAATTTTCTTTAGGAGAAAAAGACATTTCTGGGAAATTTCAAATACCGCAAAAACTCTACGGAAGGGAGGCAGAAATCGGCGATTTGCTAGCAGCATTCGAGCGGGTGGCCGTAGGTCAAATAGACGGAGAACAAGCTAAAATAGAAATGGTGCTAGTGGCGGGATATTCCGGCATCGGTAAGACTTCAATAGTGCAAGAAGTTTACAAACCAATTACGGAAAAACGGGGTTATTTTATCGCGGGTAAATTCGACCAATTCCAGACAAATATTCCTTATTCGGCGGTAGTAAGTGCCTTTAAAGAATTAGTGCGACAACTGTTAAGCGAAACCCAAGAAGAACTCAATAAATGGCAAGAAAAATTGTTAGCAGCTTTCGGGCAAAACGGACAAGTTATTATAGATGTAATTCCCGAAGTCGAATTAATAGTCGGCAAGCAGCCGCCGGTGCCAGAATTAGGACCTAGCGAATCGCAAAATCGCTTCGATTTAGTATTTGAAAGTTTCATTCGCGCTTGTGCTAGCAAAGAACATCCGTTAGTAATTTTTCTCGACGATTTGCAGTGGGTAGATGCTGCGACTTTGAAGTTAATTGAATTGATGATGACCGATGCCGAAGGGGAATATTTATTATTAATTGGGGCCTATCGAGATAACGAAGTGAGCGTCACTCATCCTTTAACGATCGCCCTCGATAAACTCCGACAAGCGGGGGCAACTATCGGTGAAATTATACTGGCACCTTTAGAGTTAGAGCATATTGGCGAGGCGATCGCGGAAACTCTTAAGGCCAGCAGCGATCGGGTTGCCCCCCTTGCTTGCTTGGTGTGGCAAAAAACGATGGGCAATCCTTTCTTCGTCAAGGAATTTCTGAAAACCCTCTACGCCGAAGGTTCCATCGCTTTTGAAAGCGATCGCTTGAGGTGGGAGTGGGATTTAGAGCGGATCGAAGCAGAAGAGATTACCGATAACGTAGTAGATTTAACCATCGCTAACTTAAAGAAACTCCCCGCTGCCACCCAAGAGAGCTTGAGTTTGGCTGCTTGCATCGGCGCAGCCTTCGACTTAGAGACTTTAGCGATCGTCAGCGAAGCTCCGCCAGAGGCAGTTTTTTTCCGCTTGATGCCGGCGCTTCAATTCGAGTCGATCGCGCCCCTTTCTGAATTAGATGCTAACTTATTAATTCAAGAGTATAAATTCGGTCACGATCGCATCCAGCAGGCCGCTTATGCTTTACTCGATGACGAGCAAAAAAAATTTATTCATTTAAAAATCGGTCGGTTGCTGTGGCAAAATACCGACGAAGAAGCCTTAAGCGATCGACTATTTGAAATCGCCGACAGTCTCAATTTAGGAATTAAATTAGTCGAAGAACCAGAAGAGAAAGAAGCGATCGCTAAATTAAACTTAATCGCCGGTCAAAAAGCTCTGGTTGCCAACGCTTATCAAAGCGCCGTTAGCTATTTGAATATAGTCCTCGATTTGTTAGAAACAGATAGCTGGCATCGCAACTACGAGTTGACTTTCAATACCTACGCCACCGCCATCGATGCCGCCTATTTTAGCACCGATTTTGCTCGGGCAAAAGAGCTTTCAGACATAGCCTTAGAGGCAGCAAATAACGTGCTAGATCGCGTCAAAATTTTAGAGAAAAAAGTAATATTTTCCATTGCCGAAAATATCTTGCCCGAAGTTTTAAAACTAGGAAAAAAAGTTTTGAAAAATCTGGGAGTTAGCCTTCCAGAAGCAGACAGCGATCCTCTAGTTTTAGCAGAAGATATTCGGGAAAAAATGGCGGCTAAAGAAATCAATAATATTGAGCAATTAGCCAATTTAAAGACGATGGAAGAGCCGGAAAAACAGGCAGCAGTGCGCATTTTAATGATTTTATTTGCTCCTATTTTAATTGGGTTTCCCCATTTAATGCCCTTATTAGGATATAAAATGGTGGACTTGTGCGTAGAATACGGCAACTGCAATACTTCTCCTTATGCCTACGTTTTTTATGGATGGCTTAATTGTGGTGTCTTGAATAATATCGATGACGGATATCAATTCGGGCAGTTAGGCGTTAAATTGTTAAACCAATTTGAAACTCGGGATATTAAATGCAGGACTAAGGAAATATTTAACGGTTTTATCAAACATTGGAAAGACCATTTAAAATTGACGGTTAACCCTTTGAGAGACTGCATTCGAGAAGGACTGGAAACGGGAGATTTAGAATATGCGGGCTACAGCGCCACCATCTACTGTTATAACATCTTTTTTGTCGGAATGCCTTTAGATTACGTTACCGACGAACAGGCAAAATATGTGGCGATGATGCAAAAAAATAAGCAAGATTTTCTGATTAATTATACGAGCATCATCAGGCAGTTGGGATTAAATTTACGAGGAAAATATCGGAAAAAATTAGAATTAATAGGAGAGGCATTTAACGAAACAAAAACTCTGCCGATTTTGATAAGGACTAATACGATGATGTCTGTTTTCTCCGTTTATTTGTGTAAAACGGTACTTTGCTATTTGTTGAAAGACTACGAAAAAGCGATCGCCAACGCTCGACTGGCAGATGAAATTGTGGTTTCTGTAGGAGGAATGAATTGTTTTGCCGAGCATTATTTTTACTATTCTTTAGTTCTGTTGGGCTTGGCGGCCAAGGCAGAAGATAAGCAAAAACAAGAAGATATGGAAACAGTGGCTTTCAATCAAAATAAAATGAAAATTTGGGCCGAAAACGCGCCGATGAATTTTCAACATAAATACGATTTGATAGAGGCCGAAAAAATGCGGGTGTTGGGGGAAAATTGGCAAGCGATCGAGACTTACGAACGAGCGATCGCCGGGGCGAAAAATAACGAATATCTTAACGAAGAGGCGTTAGCTTGCGAGCTGGCAGCAGAATTTTATTTAGAGCGCAATTTAAAAGATATTGCCAAAACTTATCTGACAAAAGCTCATTACGGCTATAGCCTTTGGGGGGCGACTGCTAAAGTTAAAGATTTAGAAGCCAACTATCCTCAATTATTAGACGCTCGGGAACAATTATTTACGAACAAAATTGAAAAAACTATAACTAATACTTCAACTGACACGGCATCTTTGAGTTTGGATGTCAACAGCATTGTCAAGGCTTCCCAAGCTTTAGCGGAGGAAATTGTTATCGAAAATCTGTTGGCAAAGATGATGAAAATTATCATCGAAAATGCGGGTGCGGAAAAAGGTTTTTTGATATTAGGAAAAGACAATAATTTGGCGATCGAAGCTTCGGGTTTAGCCACCGAAAATAGCTTTCAGGTATTGCAGTCGCTTCCTATAGATAATAACCTGCCCGCAGCCATCGTTAATTACGTCGCCCGCACCAAGCAAACGGTGGTATTAAACGATGCCGCAGGAGAGGGTAAGTTTGCCGACGACTCCTACATCAAACAAAACAAGCCCAAATCAATTTTGTGCGCCCCGATGGTAAACCAAGGCAAGCTAACGGGGATTATTTATCTGGAGAATAATCTGGTGGCGGGTGCGTTTACGAGCGATCGCGTAGAAACTATCGGTTTGCTCTCGACTCAAGCATCTATTTCTATAGACAATGCTACCCTCTACCGCACCTTGGAACAGAAAGTAGCAGATCGCACCCGCGAACTATCCAACGCCCTAGAAAATCTCAAAACTACCCAAGAACAGTTAATCGAATCTGAAAAAATGGCATCTTTGGGCAGTTTAGTTGCGGGAGTCGCCCACGAAATTAATACCCCAGTAGGTAACTCTATTACTGCGGCCTCCACTTTAGTCCGTCGAACGAGTTCTTTTGTTGCGGATTTTAATGCGGGAAACCTGAAAAAATCGGCTTTAAAAGCTTATTTAGAGATGGCTGATGAAGGCAGTCAATTAATTGAAAATAACTTGCAGCGGGCCGCTGAATTAATTCAAAGCTTCAAACAAGTGGCAGTGGATCGCTCTAATTTAGAACGGCGGAAATTCCCGGTAGCCGATTACATTCATGAGGTTTTAATCAGCTTAAAACCCAAACTAAAAACTACCCGGCATACTGTTAGCATTACAGGGGAAGAGGAGATAATTTTAGATAGCTATCCCGGAGCTTTATCTCAGGTGATTACTAATTTAGTTGTCAATTCTCTCAATCACGCCTATAATGGAGGTGAGGCTGGAAAATTAGAGTTTGCCATTTGGACGAAAGGCGATCGCCTAACTTTAAAATATAGCGACGATGGCTGCGGCATTCCCCCAGAAAATCTCGACAAAATTTTCGAGCCATTTTTTACTACTGCCCGCGATCGAGGTGGTAGCGGTTTGGGCCTGCATATCGTCTATAATTTAGTTACCCAAACCCTCCAAGGAAAAATTACTTGCGAAAGTAAGGTGGGAGAAGGAACCAAATTTGTGTTAGATTTGCCTTTAAGGTAATAGGGAGTGAATGTCAATTGTTAATTGTTAATTGTTAATGGGTGGAGATTTACCATGATAAACGAAAATTTTCAAGACCAAAATAGCGACGACGAATTAATCTTCGCCCCAGAAGATGACGAGGTAATTTTTGCAGAAGAAAACGAAGAGAAAGAAGCCGAGGAAAATGATGCCGAGGTTTGGAAAGTTATGATTGTGGATGATGACGAACAAGTTCATCAAGTCACCCAACTTTCCTTAGGCGATTTTCGCTTTGAAGGGAAATCGATTCAGTTCGTTTCTGCTTATTCTGGAGAGGAGGCTAAAAAACTAATTTCTCAAAATCCCGACGTGGCTTTTATTTTTCTAGATGTGGTCATGGAAAGCAACGATGCGGGGTTAAAGCTGGTGAAATACATTAGGGAAAAATTAAACAATCGTTTGGTGCGAATTGTGTTGAGAACCGGTCAGCCGGGGGAAGCTCCAGAGGCTTCTGTTATCGTCGATTACGATATCAACGATTATAAAACTAAAACCGAACTTACCCAACAGAAAATGCTGGTAACTACTATTTCTGCTTTGAGGTCTTATCGGGATGTTATGGAGATAGAAAATAGTCGAAAAACTTTGGCTGTTTTAAACGATTCTTTAAAAGAACAAGCTTCGGAACTTTCCCAAGCTTTGCGGGAATTGCAAGAAACCCAATTGCAATTAATACAGAGGGAAAAAATGGCTTTTTTGGGTCAGTTGATAGCCGGTGTCGCTCACGAAATTAATAACCCAGTTGGTTTTATTTCTGGTAATTTAGCTTATGCGGAAGAAGAAGTTGGGAACTTGATTAAACTGCTGGAATATTATAAGGAAAAATTTCCCAATCCGGGAGAAGAACTCCTAGAAAAAATGGAAGCTTTGGAGATAGATTACGCGATTGAAGATTTACCCGAATTAATTGATTCGATGAAAGAAGGAACGGAAAGAATTGCCGATATTAGCAAATCCTTGAGAAATTTTGCCAGGGCGGATACGACAAAACCGGTGCTTTTTGACGTACATGTGGGCATCGATAGTACCTTGAAAATTTTAAGGTATCGGCTGAAAGCTAACTCCCAAAGACCGGAAATTGAGATAATTAAAAATTATGGCAATTTGCCAGAAATTAAATGCTATCCCGGCCAGCTAAATCAAGTTTTTATGAATTTGATTGCTAATGCTATTGATGCTTTAGATGAGGCAGGTGGAGAGAGTTATTCTGATGGGAAAAAGAAAATCGCGATCGCTACGGAAATTAAGGATAACGAGAAGACAGTTGTTATTAGGATTAAAGACAGCGGTATCGGCATGACTCCAGGAGTAAAAGAGAAAATTTTCGAGCATCTTTTTACTACTAAACCTCCAGGAAAAGGGACGGGTTTGGGCTTATCTATTTCCCGCCAGTTTGTGGAGCAAAAACATGGCGGAAGTTTGACTTGCGTTTCTGAATTTGGAGAAGGAACGGAGTTTATAATCGAACTTCCTGTTAGC
>CAZUCT010000219.1:0-3494 GCA_964619285.1 uncultured bacterium
GAACTAATCGCTAAAGCGATTACTACGAACTAATCGCTAAAGCGATTACTACGAATTGGGTTCTGGTTTATAATAATCAGTTGCTTTTATTTCCCCCATGGTTTCCGTATCTTGATTGATACAAGCGCGGTTGTTGGTGAATTGGCAAACCCGGGCCCATAACTTGCTGCGAGTGCCGGGGGGCCCGGCGGAAAAGATGACCTTATCCCCAGGGAGTATTTTAACTTTACATACCGGGCAAGTCTGCGTTTGGCTTTCTGGCATGGTTTTTGACAGATGGTTAACGACAAGGTAAAAACTCATCTTACAGTCTTTTCCCTAATTTGGCAATCTACGGTACAATTATAAAATCAACCATAGACTTTAACAGGAGCATAATGATAGAAATAGAAAACCCGCAATTGTTTGTTATTTTAATGGTTTTGCATTGCATTATCGGCACGGCTGCAGCTTTCGTTGCCAAACAAAAAGGACGTAATTTTAATACTTGGTTAATTGGCGGTTTAATTGGGGGAACTCCTGCTTTAATTACTGCTTTATTAGTATCTCCTTTATCTCGGACTTCGGAGTAATTTGGTAGAGGCAAGAGGCAAAAGGCAAGAGGCAAAAGAAGGCAACAGGCAACAGGCAACAGGCAAAAGGAATAGATTTTGAGAAAAAGTCATTCCCAAAATATTTTTCAGCGCCAAAAATCACTGTTACCTTCTTAACTATTGCCTTTTGCCTCTTGCCTTTTGCCTTCCTTTTAAGCCAGACAAGCGGCTAAATCTTCGTCGGGAGTGGCGATCGCCTGCAAATTATATTTCTGCGAGAGCAAATTAAAGACGTTGGGAGAAATAAACGCCGGCAAAGTCGGACCCAAACGAATATCCTTAATCCCCAAATATAACAAAGTCAACAATACCGCCACGGCCTTCTGTTCGTACCAAGAAAGAATCATCGACAGGGGCAACTCGTTAACATCCACATCGAACGCTTTCGCCAAACCCAAAGCAATTTGGATCGCCGAATAAGCATCGTTACACTGCCCCACATCCATCAACCGAGGCAACTCGCCGATGTGCCCCAAATTTTTATCGAAGAAACGGAACTTACCGCAAGCTAAAGTTAGAACTATGCAGTCTTCTGGGACTTTCTCCACGAACTCGGTGTAATAATTGCGGTCCGGTTTCGCGCCGTCGCAACCTCCCACCAAGAAAAAGTGGCGAATCTTTCCTTCTTTAACTGCATTAACCACAGTATCGGCAACATTCAAAACCGCATTGCGGGCAAAACCGGTCATCACTTGTTTCGGTTCCCCATCCTCTGCAAACCCGGGCAGCTCTTTCGCTTTGGCGATAACCGGAGTATAGTCCGGGTTGCCGTCGGCGGCTGCAGGCAAATGAGTAATGCCTGGATATCCCACCGGCCCCACGCTGAAAAGTTTCTCGTCGTAAGCGTCTTGGGGCGGCATCAAGCAGTTGGTAGTAACGACGATCGCCCCGGGAAACTTGGCAAATTGTTTGGTTTGATTTTGCCACGCGGTGCCGTAGTGACCGTATAAATGAGGATATTTTTGCTTCAATAAAGGATAGCCGTGGGCCGGCAGCAGTTCTCCGTGGGTGTAAACCGTGATGTCCGTGTCGGCGGTTTGTTTCAGCAGCGCTTCGAGTTGTTTGATATCGTGACCGGAAACTAAAATTGCTTTGCCCGCCCGGTGGTTCAACGGCACCGGTGTCGGTATCGGATGGCCGTAGGTAGTGGTATGACCGGCGTCTAACAGTTCCATCGATCGCAAGTTAATTTCCCCGACTTTCAGCGCCTGGTTAACCCATTCTTCCACCGTAAGTTCTTTGCCGAGTGCCACCAACGCTTCGGCGACGAAAGCATAAACTTTATCGTCTTCTTGACCCAATTCTAAAGCGTGGAAGGTATAGGATGCCGCGCCTTTGATGCCGTAAAGTACCGTTAGTTTGAGGGAGAAGATATCGACGTTGTTACTAGATTCTGCGATAAATTTAAGACCGATATCTTGACCTTGTTGGACCAGACTTTCGGTGTAGTCAGGTTCGTAGTTAGCAAGGGCAGACCATTCGGTTTGTGGGATTTGCTTTTTGAGGTCTTCTCGCAGGGCGATCGCCTCCTTAACATACTTTCCGAAATCCTTGGTGCTAAAATTGACGTTGGTCATCGTCGCAAACAGACTTTCGCAGATAAAGACGTCTGCTTCGCGAGTAGGAATGTCTAGTTCGCTGGCTTTCTGCCTGACTTCTGAGAGTCCTCGCAGGCAATATACTAATAAATCTTGTACGGCGTTAACTTCGGGACTTTTACCGCAGGCACCCCATTGATGGCATCCCTGTCCGCTGGCGGTTTGTTCGCATTGTTCGCAAAACATAAGTGTTTCTTCCTCTCTTTCTTGCTTTCTGATTTCTAGTTTAGGGCAGTTAATTGGTAGTGTCTTTGACTTAAGTCAAAAGTTGCTAATTTGTTTCTTGGCGACTAACTGCCGGCTGCCATTCCTATTATAAGGAGGCTGAGAAAATATGTGGGTTTATTTTGGTCAATTTTTTGTTAAAAAAATCTTAAGTTTTGCCGATTTTTTAAAATTATAACTTTTAACAGTTGACAAAAGAAATATTTTTGCTAGAATAAGCTTTAACGCATAATTACCTATTCTGAATCGCGCTCCGCGATTACTACGAACATCGCGCTCCGCGATTACTACTAACATCGCGCTCCGCGATTACTACTAACAATGAAGGATTTTTTAGGGACTACTCAGATGTTTCGCGGTTTGCCGCCAGAACAGTTGGAGGCCGTCGCCGAAATAGCGATCGCTCAAACTTACGCTAAAAAAGAAACTATCTTTTGGGAAGGAGAAGAAGGCAAAGGTTTTTTTGTTATAGTTTCTGGCAGGGTTAAAGTGTTTAAACTTGCTGCGGACGGCAAAGAACAGATTTTACATTTTTTTGAAACTGGCGACCATTTTGCCGAAGTTCCCGCTTTTGATGGGGAACGTTTTCCCGCTTCGGCGGCAGCTTTAGAAAAAACTGAGGTTTTATTTTTCCCCAGAGAAACTTTTTTAAAACTATTAGAAAATAACCCGAGTTTGGCGATTAATTTGCTGTCGATTTTTGCTCGATACTTGCGGCGTTTTGCGAAGTTAATCGACGATTTATCTTTAAAAGAAGTGCCGGGAAGATTGGCAGTTTATTTATTAGAATTGAGCGCCAGTAACGATGGCGCTTCTGAAGTGAAATTAACGATGACTAAGGGGCAGTTGGCGGCGAGGTTGGGTACCATTCCAGAGACCCTCTCGCGGGTTTTTTCTAAGATGAGCGAGGAGGGTTCGATCGCGATAAATGGTTCTTCAATTAAGTTACTGGATCGAAATGGTTTGATGGTTTTAGCGGGAGAAAGTTCGTAGTAACGACTTTAGTCGTAGAGATATTGTAAGGTGCTACATTTTGTTTTGATGGTTTTAGCGGGGGAAAGTTCGTAGTAACGACTTT
>CAZUCT010000219.1:3594-12316 GCA_964619285.1 uncultured bacterium
TGGTTTTAGCGGGGGAAAGTTCGTAGTAACGACTTTAGTCGTAGAGATATTGTAAAGTGCTACATTTTGTTTTGATGGTTTTAGCGGGAGAAAGTTCGTAGTAACGACTTTAGTCGTAGAGATACCGTAAGGTGCGCATTGCGCACCCTACTAGCGCAACACTACTAAAATGGTGGCTAACTCACGACGAGTACTCATACTCTTACTCAAAAAGAAAGTTTTCTTCGAGTACTCGTCACGAGTATGAAGAGAAAATACTACAATATATTAACTTTTGCCGATTATAGCATCTGCATAAGGGTCTGGGAGAGCTTGTTGTATTTCAAAAGAATCGCGATTTCTTGCTGGTGGATTTTGATTATTCACTCTTTTTTTTACTGTCTCCCGTCGGCGACTGTAATCTTGCAGTCTCACTAATTCTTCTTGATAGGTAGCGATAATTATGCCCAGAGACAGCGCTACCTGCTCCCAGCTCTCATCATCGACAATTTTATCGGCTATGCCCTGGAATAAATCTCCCTGTTGGTTATTCTTAACGTACTCCCGCAAGAGCTTGCCAGATTTTTGCGCCGCCGCTTGATACGCTTCGCCATCGGACCACCACAAACCCGGTTGGTTTAGAAGCCAGGTTAGGATATACTCTTGGGCGTGTTGTTCCTTAACCCAGGTTGCCAGATATTTTAATTCGTCCATAATTGTATTATTGGTAATTGGTAATAGGTAATAGGTAATGGGTAATGGGTAATGGGTAATTTCAATAGCTGGTAGAATCAAAATCGCGATCGCCACCCTTGCTTCCCAAACAAAATTATAAATCTCTTTGGGGCGATCTAATCCAAAAATACAAGGCCGGACTGACATCCAGTAAGGAAAAATTTCCAATGCCCCATTCCCCATTCCAAGGGAACCAAAATTTGTAGCCAAATATACTCAAAATCTTAAAAAAAACCTTATAACCACAAGACCCCCAAAATTTAACCTGTAATCTAAATAGATGAAGTTAACTATTTAGTCAAAAAGGACAATTCGTAAATTTATGGGACAACAATTTGGCGTTATCGGCCTAGCCGTCATGGGCGAAAACCTAGCTCTAAACGTTGAGAGCAAAGGATTTCCCGTGTCGGTATATAACCGTACAAGCTCCAAAACCGAGGAGTTTATGGAAAAACGGGCCCGAGGCAAAAACGTAAAAGCGGCCTATTCGCTAGAAGAATTTGTCCAATCCTTAGAAAGGCCCCGCAGAATCCTGATAATGGTCAAGGCGGGCAAGGCAGTAGACGCAGTAATCGAACAGCTAAAACCCCTGTTGGACAAAGACGATACGATCGTCGACGGCGGTAACTCATTATTTGAAGATACCGAACGTCGCACCCGAGAGCTAGAAGCTACCGGACTAGGCTTTGTGGGCATGGGAGTCAGCGGCGGCGAAGAAGGTGCTTTATATGGCCCGAGTATGATGCCCGGAGGCACAGCTAATTCTTATAAGGAATTGGAGCCCATTCTAACAAAAGTTGCGGCCCAAGTAGATGATGGCCCTTGCGTCACCTACATCGGCCCCGGTGGTGCCGGCCATTACGTTAAAACGGTCCACAACGGCATCGAATACGGCGATATGCAGCTTATTGCTGAAGCTTACGACCTGCTCAAAAATGCTCTGGGACTTAGCAACGAGCAACTGCACGAAATTTTCGCCGAATGGAATACCACCGACGAGCTCAACTCTTTCTTAATCGAGATTACCGCCGATATCTTTAAGAAGAAGGATCCCGAAGGCGACGGCTATTTAGTTGACACGATCTTGGACTCCGCCGGCCAAAAGGGAACCGGTCGTTGGACGGTAGTTGGCGCTTTAGAATTGGGAGTTTGCATCCCCACCGTGACGGCGGCGGTTAACGGTCGTATTATTTCTGGTTATAAGGAAGAGCGCCTCGCTGCTTCCGACCAACTGACCGGTCCGTCGGGCAAATTCGAGGGCGATGTCAAGGATTTTATTAACAAAATCCGCGATGCTTTGTATTGTTCTAAAATTTGTTCCTACGCTCAAGGCATGGCGCTGTTGAGTGCGGCCTCTAAGGAATATAATTACAACTTGAATTTGAGCGAGATTGCTCGGATCTGGAAGGGTGGCTGTATTATTCGCGCCGGCTTCTTGAATAAAATCAAGGATGCTTTTAACCAAAATCCTAGCCTGCCCAACCTGTTGCTGGCACCGGAATTTAAGCAGAGTATTCTCGATCGCCAGGATGCGTGGCGGGAAGTTTTAGCTACTTCTAATAAGTTGGGCATTCCCGTCCCTGCTTTTAGCGCTTCCTTAGATTATTTTGACAGCTATCGGCGCGCTCGTCTCCCACAAAATCTAACTCAAGCTCAACGGGATTATTTTGGCGCCCATACTTACGAACGTCTGGATAAACCTCGCGGCGAATTCTTCCACACCGAGTGGACTAAATAATCGAGTCGGTTAAACAGCAATTCAAGAAACCCGGTTTTTTGTTACCTCAGAAACCCGGTTTTTTGAAAAAACCGGGTTTCTTAACCGCCGAAACGATTGTTATCTCCGTAGAGATTTTTATTTAATTTCTGCGGGGATAATTTATTATTTGGGAATGGGGAATTGGGAATTGGGAATTGGGAATCCCACAATTAAGCTGAAGGGGGCAAATCGTCTTCTTCTGGCATATTTTGATTTTGTTGTTGGGATGCTTCTGAGATAATAAGGATTGCTTCTTCTAATTCTTGTTTTTTAGCTCCACCCATAATAACTGCAAATAATAAGAATGTTAATAAAACAATTTTACCGATTTTCATCACAAAACGCCCCTCGTATTTCAAAAGTTGAGTCCCTGTTCGCTAATTGGCATTACAAAATGCCGTTTTTGTGGGACAATTGAAGGTAAGAGGCCCGAAGCGACCTTTTTTAAAGCCCTCTATTAATCTCTCAGGAGGAAAGGCGCTTTTTTTACGTTTAAAATTGGTTTTTGTAATAAAAATTTACATGGCTAATGGCCAATTGCTAATTGCTAATTGCTAATTGCTAATTGATAATTGCGCTATTCGCAATTCCCGATTCCCAATTCCCGATTCCCAATTCCCCATTACCCATTACCTAATTGTTAATTGTTAATTACTTATGAGAACTAGAATAGAAAATTTGCAAGTTACAAAAGTAGTGGATGGCGATACTATTAAAGTATTGCTTAATCATAAGCGAGAACCTTTGCGCCTGGATTATGTCGATACGGAAGAAAGTTATGCCGAAGGTTCTAAACCTGTTACCGACGCGGGTAAAGCGGCAACGGAAATGGCCAAACAATACTTTGCTTTACCTAACGATAAACTAGCAACAGTTGATATCGAATTTGACAGCGACGACCCCGCAGAAGTTTGTTTGGAAAAATATCGCGACCACCAAGGCCGTCTCATTTGTTACGTTCATAAAGACGGGGAAAATTATAATTTAAAATTAATTAAAGAAGGATGGAGTCCCTACTTTTATAAATACGGTTATTCTCGCATTTATCATCAGGAAATGCTGGCAGCAGAAGCTTTAGCCCAAGCTAATAATTTAGTAATTTGGAATCCGGCAACTAATATCAAAAGTTCCAGTCGCAACTATCAATTATTAATCCCTTGGTGGGCGTTGCGGGCGGGTATTGTTGACCGTTATCGTATTTATGGCATACCTGCGGGAGTTTTGGCGGCGCGGTTGGATTATCCGCAGATTTTAGAGGCTGCAGAAAAGGGAGAGTTTGTGACTTTGTTTTACGATTTGCAGGGAGGAATTACTAAATGGTTGGAGAATGGGGCTTTGATTTTAGATGGTGCTAAAAATCGCTCGATTAAATTGTGGGTTCCCGATGCTAAAAGCAGTAAAATGAGACCTTTACTCAGGTTGTTAAAAAATCGTTATTTCGGTCTGGGGCGAGGTTACGTTTATATCAGTGGCAAGCTGGAAATGCACCGGGATAAACCTGAGATTATTCTCAACGATATCGGTCAGCTTTCCGACTTTCCGCCAAACAATTTGTAAGGAAGCCAAGAAACCCGGTTTTTTGAAAAAACCGGGTTTCTGAGATAGGGGTGTTATAATCGGAAAGCGGGTTTTTTGGGTGGTTTGAAACAATTACTTTGGAGGAACACAAGATGGTTAAAATCTTAGCTTTTGCGGGAAGCGCTCGCGAAGGTTCTTATAATAAAAAATTGGTGCAGGTGGCAGCTACCGGTGCCAGAAAGGCAGGGGCAGAAGTTACTTATTTAGATTTGCGAGATTTGCCGATGCCGCTGTTCGATGAAGATTTAGAAGCGAGGGAGGGAACACCGGCCAACGTCCGCCAATTCAAGGAGTTGATGAAATCTCATCAAGGGTTTTTAATTTCTTGCCCCGAATATAATAGCTCGATAACGCCCCTGCTGAAAAATGCGATCGACTGGGCCTCCCGCCCGGAGGAGGGGGAACCGGGGTTGGTTTGTTTCCGCGATAAAGTGGCGGGGTTAATGAGTACCTCTCCAGGAGCTTTGGGAGGTTTGCGCGGTTTGGTTCACGTTCGCGCTATTTTGGGTAATATCGGCGTGCTGGTACTTCCCGACCAAAAGGCGATTCCTAAAGCTGTTGAGGCTTTTAACGATGATGGCAGTTTAAGGGAGCCCAAACAACAAGAGGCTGTTGAGAATCTCGGCGCGAAAGTGGCGAGTATCTTGGCAAAATTGACGGTTTAACGTAGAACGGGCATCTTGCCCGTTCGACAGGAATGGGTGACCTAGGACAGGCAAGATGCCGGGACAGGCAAGATGCCGGGACAGGCAAGATGCCTGTCCTACGGCGATAATTAACAATTGACAAAAATAATGAACTCTAAAATCGATAAGGTAAAACTCTACGCCGCCGGCGCTACGGTGACTCGGGTTGCCGAATTGGCGGCGATCGATGGCAAGTTGCCGGAAAAAGTGGAAATAGACGGATTGCCTCTGGCTCTCGACGATGCCAGGGTGCGAGTGCGGGTGGAAACTGAGGGGGATAATAATGCTAATGGGGCGATCGCTACTGATGTCCGCATCGGGTTGTCGGTGCCGAAACCTTCGGAAGCGACGACACCTCCCCTAAAGGAGGAACTGCGGGCGGCGAAAGCTGAGGTGGAAAGGTTGCAGGATCTTCTCGACCTTATAGAATACGAGAAGATGGCCATCGATGCTCTAGGGGTAGCCGATCGCCCCGATGGAGAACCGGGAAAGGCTCCGCCGCCGTCGCCTCTGAGCAGCAGACTGGCGATCGCGAGTTTTAAAGACGAACAGATAAGCAGTCGCATCCAAGAAAAACGGGAAACCGAGGAAAAGTTGCGCCTGGCAAAGGAATGCTGGCGCGAACTGGAACAACAACAACTTGAAGCTTCTAGCGCCAGGGAAGTTAAAGAACGCGAATTGAGGAAAACGGCGATCGTGAGTTTGAGCTATTCGGGCTCTGGGGAAACTGTTGGGCGACGGTTGGTGTTGGAATATTTCGTGCCGGGGGCGCGGTGGACTCCTACTTATGTCTGTCGCTTGGATAGCAAGAACAATAGCGCCGAGATCGCAGTCCGCGCTTTGATTTGCCAGCGCAGCGGGGAAGATTGGTCGGGGGTGCGGTTGGAACTGTCAACCGCTCGACCTACTAACTGGTGCGAGTTGCCCGAGCTGCCAGAGTTGCGTCTGGGGCGAGTTCGAGAATTGCCCCGCCAACCCGGTTGGCGGTTGCCGCCAGTGGGGGCGGAGATTTTGTTTGAAGATTTCGATCGCCAGAAGCAACAGGCGCGGGCGGGGGTGAAGTTCCAGGAGGCGATCGAGGAACTGCCCGAGGTGGAAGTGCGCCGGCTGTCACCCGTTCTGCGGGGGTATTCGGAGTTAGAGGCGTTGTTGGAAACAGAGGAAAAAGAGGAGCTCGACTTGGCACTCGAAGCGGAAGGCGAACTCGGTTCGAGACTCGATCTGGATTTTAGCGATAGTGAGGCGTTGTTGGAGTTAGGAGAAGACGATTCGTCGTTTAAGACTCGGAGCTCGCCGCCCAAGTCTCCAGAGGCAATAACCCGTCAGTCTGCCGGTGTTAGCGTCAAGAGGGCAAAAATGAGGCAGGAAATACAACGGGCTCTCGCGGAGGAACCGCCTTCTGCTGGTTGGGATGGTGTCTGGAGCTTGAAGGAGAAGGGAGACGCTCCCCAGACAGCAGTTGACCTCCTCGCCTACGGACTGATGCGGGCCGGTTCTCCCGACGATAAGGAGAAACGGGGCAAGTTAACCGTTGCTTCCCAAGAGGAAATTTACTTGCAAATCCTCCGACGGCGGCGAGTGGAAGTTAAGTTCGAGGTGATGTCCGTAGTGAAGGAAGCGATCGCCACTGCCAACAACTGCATCAAACTCCCCCTACCCCCCGGCGGCACCAACGTCCGCGAGGCCGCAGGTTCCTTCGACTACGCCTACATCGGCACCGGGCGCATCGACGTTCCCAGCGACGGTCAATTTCATTCGGTGGCACTGTTGCGCGACGGTACCGATGTTGAGGTCCGCTATATCGTCGTTCCCCGCATCGATACCAACGTTTTCCGCATCGCCCAATTGCTCAATCCTTTAGAAGCGCCGTTATTGTCGGGGCCGGTGGATGTTTACGTCGATGGGGAGTACATCCTTTCGACGAATATCGAAACGGTACCGCCAAAAGCGAAGATGGAGTTGGGGTTAGGAGTGGAACAGGCGATTAAAGTTGCTCGCAATACGACTTTTAGCGAAGTCCGTTCTGGGGAAACGTTAGTAGCGTTTAACGAACTGCGCCACCAGATAAAAATCGACATTGCCAACCGGATGTCGCGCCCGGCCCCCATTGAAGTGCGGGAACGCTTGCCGGTGCCCCAGGACGGGGAGAAGGTAGATGTGGAAGTGCGGCAAGTGTCGCCGGAGTGGGAGAAGTACGAACAGGAGGAACGGAACGCACCGATAAAAGGAGGTTATCGCTGGCAGGTGGAGGTTGCCCCAGGAGAGACGAAAACTCTGTCGGTGGATTATACGGTTAAGACTTTTGTTGATAGCGAGTTAATAGGAGGGAACCGCCGAGAAGATTAAGTTATTGTTCCGTTTTTCCGTTTTCCCGTAGGACAGGCATCTTGCCTGTCCGCAATTGTTAATTATTAATTATTAATTGTTAATCAAAACTATGTCAACTCAACTTCAACGATTAAATCTAACTGTATCGGAATATCTGCAATTAGAATTAAATAGCCAAATTCGCCACGAATATATAGCGGGCGAAGTTTATGCTATGACAGGTGCCAGCCAACAACACAATCTGATTATAGGCAATATTTACATGAAATTGCGCCAACATCTTCGCGGAACTGGTTGTCGGGTTTTCTCCTCCGATATGAAGGTAAAAATTGAGGAATTGGATATTTTTTATTATCCAGATGTTTCTGTCACTTGCGATTCTCAAGACCGGGAAAAATATTTTTTAAAAAGTCCTTGTCTGATTGTCGAAGTGCTTTCTGGGGCAACAAAACGCATCGATAAACACGAAAAGTTGGCGAATTATTTGGAAATTCAGAGCCTCCAAGAGTATGTTATAGTTTCTCAAGACCGAGTAAAGGTTGAGATTTATCGTCAAGATGAGGAGGGAAATTGGAATGCGATAAGTTTGGGGGAAACCGATGTTTTGAATTTAGAATCTGTGGGGTTGACTGTGACAATGGCAGAGGTTTATGAGGAGGTAGAGGTTTGATGCTTTTTACACTATCTGAGAAACCGGGTTTTTTGAAAAAACCCGGTTTCTGGTTCGCGCCCAAATTCTACTTCCAAACAAACAGCGATCGCCGATTTTTTACTCTTCTTCGCCAATTCCTACCTCCTCGCACAATTCTTCAATAGTCTTAGGTTCAATAACTCTTTTTTCTGCCCGTTTTACAGCTTCTAAAATGCGCGCCCCATTCTTAGGAGATTGAAACAAATATAGGGTCTCCAGAATGCTATTTAACTCGGAAGTAAGAATAACAGAAACGCTCTTATTTCCCTCGCGAGTTACTACTATTGATGAGAGCGAGTACAATAGAGTCGCCCATCAATTTTACTTCTTAAGAATTTAACTCGGCTTTAACTTCCAAGGCACGGTGCCTTCTTCTTTTGCTGACAATAATCCTTCTAAACCATCTATGGTATCTAAAAGGTCTTCGAGTTCTTCTGCTTCTAAAACTGCTAATTCTCCACTGCCGATTTTTTCTAATAGTTCCGAAACGGAAAGTTCTAAACCCTCAGCAACATTTTTAACTCCCTCCCATCCTTCATCGGAAATAGTCACGGTATGGCGGTTTTTTAACGAGTTATTTGTTTTTTGTCGGTCGACCATTTTTTACCTCATAATAATTGTTTCCCAGAAACCCGGTTTCTTTGAGCAACCGGGTTTCTTAATTTGAGAATTGCCTATTACCTATTCTAACTCCAAACAAACAGCGATCGCCTCTTGGATCCGTTCCATTAATTCGTCCCAAGATTTAGCCTGAGTGTGACACCCGCGCAAACTGGGTACCGAAGCAACTAAATAGCCGTCGGCATCTCGTTCGATAATTACGTTAAATTCTCGATTCATTTTTTACCTCATAATAATTGTTACCCCAGAAACCCGGTTTCGCAGGAGTTACCGGGTTTCTTTGAGGACTTCTACTACGAACAATCGCTGAAGCGATTACTACGAACTATCGCTGAAGCGATTACT
>CAZUCT010000220.1:0-12301 GCA_964619285.1 uncultured bacterium
ACCGAAACTCCCAAATCCCCCGCCCTTTCTACATTGGGCGTTATCAAAATCTCCGCTCCCTTTATTCTGATGTTTCCGAAGCAGTCGAACTCTCATAAGCATAAACTGTTACTTCTTGAGAGCGAACTAGCTTTCCATTAAACATATACCCCGGTCTTACCGTTTCACAGATTAGATCGTCTTTGTCTGGATCGTTCGCAGCTCGCGTAGCCATTATTTGCTGTTGCTCGTAATTATAGCTGCCAGTATCTTCTAGAGACTTCACTCCCTCTTTTTCCAAAACTTGCCCTAACTCTTGATACAAGGACTCCAGCAATTCGGGGGTATTTGCATTGTCTCCTGTTTTGGCGAGTAGAACTAAATCGCGTAATTTGATTAGCTCTTTCGCAGTTTGGGATAACTCAGGCTCCCGAACAACTTCGGGTGGTGGAGCAAAGATTGTGGATTGTTCTAATTTTATCTTTTGTGTATGCGCGTTGTTCTCGTTTGCTTCTACAGTCTCATCTTTTGCAACTGGAGTGTCAGCGCGATCGAGCAAGCGTTCCGAAAGTAAGTGAGTCGATTCCAACACGGGAACAATATTGCTGTTGCTGCGATCGTCATTTTCTGGCGGCAAGCCGCTTAACTTTCGTACATTAGCTTCAATCTTTAAAGCCAGTTCTTTTGCTTGTCGCAGTCGCGCCATTAAGGGGCAGAAAATATCAAATATGGAAAAATCGTTAAGCATGGGAGTCCTCCTGTCGTGCGATTTGATAGAGTATTTGTTCGTAAGAATGGGCTATTACGGTAGCCGCCTCAATCGTCTGGCTGTCAGCACTCATGTAGTCATTGGCTCTCTGCCTCCAATACTGTACTCGTTGTTGGGCGATATGAGTCATCTCTGCATCAGTAGCATTTTCATCAAGTCCGAGTCGTGCTTTTAACGACGTTCCATTTTCGCTGGTTACTGCTTGAAGTTGTCTGACCTCATCCTCGCTAAAACCGAGCTCGCCCTGGTAATAACTGTGCAAGACTGCCAACTGCTGAAAGCCGTGTTCCTCAACCTCCAGCTTTTCAAACTCTCCTGCTATGTCTGCGACAATCTGAAGAACTGCGCCCTCTAAACGCTGTTTTTCCATGAAACAAGCTGCTTTGATTTGTTGCAATGCAACGCTCAACTTAATCAGGAAAGCGCGGTTGCCAAAGTGAGATTTAATCAGGTCTAGCAGTTCTGATGCGCCACTTCGCTCGAATAGTTCCCGAGCTAGCAATTCCCGCTCCCTCGTTCCACTGCGGATGAGATTTGCGGCCAACCAGATTCCGTATTGTCCCAGTCGATCTAATACCAATCTTCTCTTAGCTGCGGGCGGTATCTCTGGCTCTTTTGGATACTCGCGATCGCTAAGTCGCGTGGCATCTTTGACTAGGCGCTGAAGTCGATTTTCTGGCAGTGCAGCTAGCTGGGTCAGGGTATCGAACTCTTCTGGAGTTAGGGTTTGCGATCCAAAAGCCAAAAGACCGCATACTGGGAGCGTGGTATAAAACACGCCGCGCAAGTGTTCGGACTGCAATCGCTCTGCAATTTCACGACCTTTGAGAATCGGTTCGTCACCGTCCGACCAGTAATCATCTACTTTAGTCAGCACTCCAATTGCGTTAATGGGTGTTGCTTGTCCGAGTACGACACCTTGAAACTCAGCCATTGTTTTTTGACTAGATTCAGAGAAGCTTTTAGCGAATAGGTATAGTACGGCATCGGCATTAGAAGCTTCTTCTTGGGTTGCTTGCGTTAGTTCCTGGCCGTGCAATTGCAAGAATTTCTTGGTGTTTTCTGAATCAGCTTCGTAAGCTGACGCTAAACCAGGAGTATCTATTAGGTTAAATTTCTTCAGGATAGGGTTAGGATAAGATAACTCGATGTACTTGATGCTCAGTAAGTAGTTGAAGGAGTCGCTGTTGGCTTCAGCCCGTAGGGTTAGAGCTTCCAGTTCTTCAAACGATTTCGATTCCGGTGGAGAGTCATCTTTGTAATAGACTAGCAGGGATTTAGATTCGCCATATTTTAGCCAGTTTACGTTAAATGTAGCTTCTACCGTACCGGTAGCTACTATTTTCTCCCCCAGAAAAGCGTTCATCATTGTAGATTTACCAGCTTTTATCATACCAACTATTGCTACTCGCATTGGTAAGTCTAGCCGCTGGTGACACTGGTAAATCTTTCGGTATAGGTTCTGCAACTCCGGACGATGCATCGTGCAACCAATAGCAAACTGGAAGACCTCCTCGGCGCGATCGCGTAATGCCCGATTATCCATCTGCCCAGTCCTCTCCATAATCAGCATTGCTCGGTTCGTCTATTTGACGAGCTTCCAACACTTGCGAATCTCGCTCCGATTCTGATTTGGAATTTGCCATACTTTCGGTCTGGGCAACAGTTTCCTTCTGGGAGATTGCGGCATTGGCTAGATTTTCTACGCTGTTGTAGAGTTGGTTTAGCTGCTGCAAAGGAATTGCTAGCTGCCTGAGTTTTTCTTGCTTCTGTCCCTCGGTGAGCTTGCGAGTTTCTTGGATGGAGCGTAACGTGCGATCGCAAGTTTGCTTCAACTGTCCGATCTTTTCGCTCAACTCGTCTGTCATCGCCCGCCTCAATTGTGTGACAGTTTTATTCAAAGATTGTTGACAAAGGTCTTGACTTTCTTTTATAAACTGATGGATGCGCGGGTTGATTTCTCTTTGAGCAGCTATCGTATCTCGTTCCTTAACTTGCGATAATCCCTGTCCTACTCCAGATGTAAGTCCTGCAAGTCCGCCAATCGCAGCACCGATTTGCGAACCAATAGCAGCTCCGGGGCCAGCGCCTACGCCACCAAATAAAAGACCAATGCCACCGCCAACGATTCCTCCTAGCAACCCAGTAATGGCAGAGCCAGCCGTGGCATTGAACATCCCACTGCGCGTTACGTTCAGGGTTTTTTCCCACCATCCTGACTTCTTAATCTGTACGCTCTCTGTTGATAGTTCAGTTTTTTCCCAGTCTAAAGAGTCAAGATTAGAGATGCTGAGTTCCAATCCACTCGATGCCTCAATTTGGTAATGCAAGCTGGCTGCTTTGCTGCTAACTTGCCTTCCTATGTCAGACATCAGGGTGTCAATATCCCGCTCGACCAACTTAGCAATCTCCGCTGGAGTCTCTAACAATCTGGGATCTTTTATATAGTCATTGGCCCACCCCTGAACTTTGGTAAAACCACTGCGCAATCGATCGAACAATTCCATGCTGATATCTTCGATACCCCGACTCAACTGTTTTTGCCAGTTGGCGTTGTCATTTTGGAGGGCTTCAAAGCGTTGCTTTTCGCTCTGGAACTGACTTTCCAGCTTATCGTTCTCTTCTTTGCTTTGTTGCTGGCAAGCTGACAATTCGGCCTGGATCGGCATTTTCAGGTCGCTCAAAGCTGGTCCTAGTTCCCCTAGAGCCCGCATCAGCAAGATGTAGCCCTTCTCTTGGGTGAGTAGTTTTCCTAATTCTTCCTCTAATGTTCTAAAGTTACTATCCTCTAGGTCTTCCTCGTCCTTGTCTTTTAAGTAGCCGAGGTAGTTATGGCTGGATACGGGGATAATCGGAATTTCATTACCAGGACGCTGTAAGACTTGGGCTAGTTTTTCCCTGTTATTCGCCACGATTGTCTGGTAGTCGGGTTTAGAATCTATTTTGGTGACAACGAAGATAACGTTGGGAATCACGTTAGGACAGCGATCGGCAATAAATTTCAGAAACTTTAGTTCGTCTTCTGACAGGGGGTTTTTGACATCGCTAACGAAAAGAATTGCATCGGCTTCGGGGATGAAACTGTAAGTAATTCCCGTATGTTGGGTATTGAGTCCGCCCACGCCTGGCGTATCTACCAAGACTAAGCCATCCTTCAGTTTTTGGTTGGGCGATTCGATAACGAGCATCCGAGCTTGACGCTTGTTTCCTTTATTGAACTTCTCGTTAGCATAATTGCCTATTTCCCTGCGTTGAATTTTCTGTTGCTTTTCTTTACCTGGCTCTCCTAAGATAACGGTAATTTGTTCCCTTTCTCCGTAAGCGATCGTGGATACTATCCCGGTGGCAATATCAGCATCTACCGGGAATAAATCGTCATTGGCTTCGTTGAGAAGTGCGTTAATCAAGCTAGATTTTCCTTCTTTGAACTCACCGCAGACTACAACGAGCAACTTGCCCTCAACCAGACGTTTTTGGGCTTCGCCGAGACGCTGCTCTATATCTTTGTATTTATGTGTTTTGGCAAAGGATATTGCCGATCGCAACAGGTTTAGTGTTTCCTGCTTCTGTTCCTGATATCGTGCTTGGTAGGTAGGCATACTTTCCTCGCAAAAATTAATTAGTTTTTGGTTAAGAAATGGTCAAAGAACTTCGAGCCTAGAGCGCGATAATAAGGCTCCAGGGAAGGTTCCATCAAAGTCCGCAAAAGCTGGCTAAATCCTTCTTTCCATTGCGGGGAAAAGGGTTTCCCTTGGGTCAGTTTCTCTAGCATTTTGTCATACATAGCTAGCAATTGCCTGCGTTTTTCCTGATATTCCCCCACTGTCATCTGGGCAATTTCTGGATGAGGAAACGTGCCAACCTGCTTTTCCCAATTTGCTTCCGGCCAAGGACTGCTATAGCGGAAGTTGACGTATTCGACTACCATTTTGTTAGACCAATCCAGGGTTATTTTGGCAAACGGTGGAAATAAAGCCGTCTGACCTTTGCCCTGGGTACGGGCAGCAAAAAAAGGTAAGGTGACATAGACTTTTCCGTCTTTACGCTGCGGAATCGGCCATCCGCTTTGGGCCTCCATTGGTACGAGCTGGCGAAAAAGTGAAGTTTTGCGGATGTCTTCCATCAAATTTTCAATTTTTGGCTTTGTTTGTTCCATGATTTTCGTGCTTGGGTTTTAAACTCCTCCCAATCTGCCAAATAAATAATAACCAACGCTAATAATATCGGTATCGCCGACGGCTTTTATAGTTCCACCCATATTATGAACGTTATGACATTTATCGACCCATCCAACTTGAACTCCCTTGGCATCGTACACATTTCCATCTGTACCCAACTTCCCAACGTAGTATCCTTGAGTGTTATAAAATTCACGCGCCTTGACACTTCCCACACGGCTATTATTTAGCAAACAAGTACCATCAGGGCGAACGTTAAAATAGTCGTTACACCCCAAGATTAAATCATGGGAATCGTGTTGTTGCAGATCTCCAGAAAGGGTTAAATCTTGTTGGTGAGTATTCTGGTTGTCATGTAGGGCAGTAGCAACTACATAGTGACCGCCCGCCGCCCAAGCTTTCTCGAATTGCTCCAAGGGAATCATCATCCCGCCTCCATCAGGAGAACCGGGATCGTTGAGAACAACCTTGGGATGCAGGGGGTCCGACTCTGGGTACACAATGCCGGTAACTTCGACTGCGTGGTCGGCTTGCTGGCAGGGAATGCCCGGATGCTCATTTAAGGTTTGATTTAAGTTGGCCTCTTTCTCTGGCATCCAGATTTCTTGAGAGTTTACTGCTACAATTACCTTTTCTCCGCGAGCTAATTTGTCACTCAACTCCAGGGTAGTTCCACCAAAATGACGCTCTACGGGGATGCCGTGTTCTTCTAAGAGATGGCCGACATGGTCTGCTGGCGTTCCGCTACCTGGGTGATAACATCCGTCAGCTACCGCTTCTCTACAGAGTTCGTTTTCTGAGAAGTGTTTTCCCGTGAGGTTTTCCAGAACGAATTGTTGGGAGACAATGGCACAATCATCGGCGTAGCTTTGTTCGTGCCAGCATTCCATGTCGCGACCCGGGTCTCCAATGACTAAACCATCGGGGTGTTCTGGGTCAAAGTGTTGGTGAGCCGAATACTCTGACTGGTCTTCGGTGTCTCCTAACAAAGGGGAATAATCGTCGCTATCTTTTGAGGGGTGAAAGTGGCAGTCGTCTAACTGGTAGGTTTGATTATTCTCGAAATCATAATCGTCATGGTTTTGCTCCGATAAATATTGCTCTGATTCAAAGTAATTGTCGTCGCCACGATAAGTGTGAGTGCAATCGTACCCATGGTACTGTAGATCGAGATCGCGAACGGCATTATCTAGATCGCTAGAAAGGTAGTCTTTATCGTCATTTGAATCAAACGGCGAATTAGTTACTACATTCATTATTCGCTCCTATTAATACAATTCTTCTTCTTGGTGAGTTACGATTGTACAATCAGAAGTTGGATACGCTACACAAGTCAAAACGTAACCTTTTTCTATTTGATCGTCATCTAAGAAAGATTGATCGGACTGGTCTATCGATCCAAATATTAATTTACCTGCGCAGGTAGAACAGGCACCAGCGCGGCAGGAGTAAGGTAGGTCAAGACCCTGTTCTTCTGCTTCGTCCAGAATGTACTTGTCATATGGACACTCAATAGTCGTGTGGATTCCCTCTCCTTCATTGATTAGCGTTACTTTGTAAATGACGCGGCGAGTTTTATCTGCATTGTGTGGTGCGCTCGCTGTCTCGACTCCCTGCGATCGCAAAAACTCATCTAGTTCTTGCGCTTTTTCCATTTTACCTTGTTCTTGGTATAAGGATTTAGCTTTCATTAATACCTGGAAAGCTTCATCCTGCGATGAGCCTTCCTTTAACAGTGCGTAACCTAGATTATTATAAGCCACTGTCAAGTCAGGAGTAAGGCTAATAGCTAGTTGGTAAGCACGAATAGCGCTACTTAGATCGTCTTGATAGTAACAAGCATTCCCCAGTCCTAAAAAAGCATCGGTAAATTCAGGTTCGATCTCAAGAGCCTTTATATACATAGCGATCGCATCATCGAGCTGTTCCTCGGCAGCTAAAATCTCTGCTATTCCATAATAAGCTCGTGCCATGTAAAAAGCACCGGTCAATTCAGGATCGCCCTCAAGCACTTTCTTATAAGCAGCGATCGCATCATCGAACTGTTCCTCGGCAGCCAAAATCTCTGCCATCCCATAATGGGCTCGCGCTATACTGGGATTAAATTGTAGTGCCTTTTGAAAATCCAGTCTTGCTTTTTGCTCATCACCTAAACCTAAGTACGCTTCTCCTCGGAGCGCATAAGAATTACCGTTATGTTTCCCTATCTTTAGAGAAGAACTGTAGTCTGATATTGCTCCCTCTAAATCGCCTAAAATAGCCTTACATATCCCACGATTCATGCTAGCGGTGGGATAGTTGGGGTTGATTTTCAATGCTCGATCGTAATCTTGAATAGCTTGCTCGAACTCTCCAACATTGAAAAAATGGACTCCACGCCGGCCATAAATATCAGGATCGTTAGAATTAAGACTCAGTGCTTTGTCGAAATCATCCATGACAGCCTGATGATTTTCAAGCGCAGAATAAGCCATCCCACGATTAACATAAGCACCAATATTATTATTGTTCAAACGAAGGGCTTCTTGAAACTCTTCTAACGCTTTACTATGCTCCTCTAGCTGAGACAGAATTACTCCACGGGTATCATAATCATCAGAAGTTTTTGGTATAATCTTCAATCCCTCATGCCAACAATCTTGTGCTTGTTTCTTATGACCTAACTCTAGGAAACAGCGACCCTTGTCATAATAAGCCTGGGGTAAGTTAGAATTAAATCGCAGTCCTTGGTCTAGTAAGCCAATTGCCTGCTGGTAATTACCTAAGCGATAATCAACATCCGCTCGCTTAACATAAGCGTTTGCATAGGCAGGCTCAAGTTTTATTGCTTTATCGGCATCTTGGATAGCAGCACTATAATCTCCTAACTTAGCATAAGCAGTCGATCGCTCTGCATAGGCCCTGGCATAGTTAGGACTCTCTAGTAAAGCCTCCTTGTACTTGGCGATCGCTCCTTCATGGTCGCCTATATCCTCAAGGTCAATGCCAGCTTGTAGCGGTGCATAACCGGGATTCCATCCTTCATAAATTGCTGCACCTTTGCACACTGCTAAATCCGGATCGTCTAACTGAAGTACGGATATATTTAGCTTTTGCTCCAATACTTTTCGCACTAATGGAATCTTGCTACTTCCGCCTGCTAAGATTACCTTGTCTATCTGCTTTTTTTCCAAGCCTGCGTTTCGTATCAATTGCCCGCACAGTTCGACTGTCTCATTAATATAAGGAGCGATCGTCGATTCAAAAGCACTTCGGGTTAATCGATACTCTTGTAATCCCCCAGGTAAAGGCAATGTAAATGAGTCTTCCTCCTTTGTGCTAAGACTTTCCTTGAGAACCCGACATAAGTCTGCCAAATTGAGACGGGTTCGCAAAGCTTCTATATCTTGACGATTAGGATCGAACAACGCAAGCTGTTTTGGACTACAACGCTTCTTTACATCCTCAAATATCTGGCGATCGAAGTCTATCCCACCACAACGTGCCAGACCCACGGGTGGAGCCAGAAACTTATAGCCAGAACCTTTTCTCTGAATTAGAGAAGCATCAAAAGTTCCTCCACCTAAGTCATAAACCAACAAAATTTCTCTATCCTTGACACTGATACGCTGGGCATAATAGATAGCAGCAGCAACCGGCTCTTCTACAAGATGCACCTGTCGAAACCCGGCAGCTTTACCCGCCTCTTCCATTAAGCGCTTCTTATAATCTTGGTGAGTTGCGGGCACTGTGAGAACCACTCTTGTTAAGGATTCGCTAACCGTTTTTTCGGCTTCGCGTTTCAGTTTTCCGATAATCTCGACCACTAAATCTTCAGGTCGGAGCTGGCAGCCTCCAATCTGATAAGGAGCAGATTTGCCTAAGTCTCGTTTGAACTGCTCTTTATATCGACTAGAGTCTCTCAAGCGCTGGTTGTAGGCATCGTGACCTACTACCACCCGATTCTGCTTGGTGACATAGGCACATGAAGGGAAAGAGTCACCAGGCGTGAAGCGACTATCCCTGACAACTGAAGGAGTCCAGCCTCGCATCAACGTCGCGCTGGAATTACAGGTTCCAAAGTCAATTCCTAACCACATAGCTATTGTCCATTAATAAATAGATCGAGCATTCTCAACAATCATCTTAGATGTTAGACGCGAGAACTCGTCGCTCGCATACGAATCTTACAAATAAAATATATTGTTTAATTCTCCTTATTTGACTTTCGAGCGGGACTTACGCACTAGGAACGAATTTTGAACGGTAAGAGAATTGCGCACGCTATCGCTCGCCATGACAAAAGTACGTTATTTTGCGTAAGTTTTATTTATAAAAATTTTAGTCTATAGAAATTGGTGTTGTCGGTAATAAAAAGTAATATTTAGTAGGCAGTTTTTTATACTAAAGTAAGAAAAAGTAAGATTTAGTCACCGAACTGGGAAATGGTGAAATAATGGACTAAGCCCGCAAGGCCCATTTAACCTATGGACATCCCCAAAATTTTAAAACGGGCCAACGCAAAAGTGTGGGCCAAAATAGCTCCATCGGGACTTACCCATGAAGAATAAAATTTGGGCCTTTGAGATTGCGCACCCTTAGCTCGCAATGACAGAAAAAGGCTTTTTTGCGTAAGTCCCATTAACAAGTCATAAAATAAGACAAAGCAGAAATAATGCAACCTCAATTTTCTGGTGCTGGTGGTAATTGGCCAACAATTGATGAAGTTCCCGATCCAGGAGTAGTTCGACAACAAACAGCTTTATCCTGTGGCTCTGCTTGCGGCGAGATGCTGCTCAAAAGTCGTGGATTTGATAACATCGACCGAGTAGAAATAGAAAGAGCGGCCATGTCACCAACTTGGCCGGAATTGCTGGCAGATGCACTAAATCAGCTTCAACCTACAGCCAGAGGAAAATGGGTAGGCAACTTTGTCAGCGTTTCATCTTTTGATGGGTTGAATGCCACGGGCATTTGGGTTGCCGTACTGCGGGATTTAGGTGCTAGAATAGGACACATGGTAATTGTAGATGGCATCGACAACGATACTGTTTTAATTCGAGACCCCTGGGAAGCAACGAAGTACCGGATGACCGTCAGCGATTTTTTAGAATACTGGAACGGCCAAGCAGTTTACTGGATAGAACAATGAAAACACGATTAATTTCCCTTAAAAAAGAAGCTCAAAACAGCAGCCTAAATGCTGTAGTTTTAATCGGCGACGAGCAATATCAATTTACTTTTACGGTCGAAAATTCGGCGGTAGCAGGTTGCCAAATTCAAGGCATTAGAGGAGATAAAAATTTTCTCAATACTTTTCGATTTAATCAAAATTTAGGAGTAGCCATATATCAGCTAGTTTCCCAATATCAAGAGGGAAAAAGTTTAGAATTACCAGTAGAAATTGGCGACTTTTATTCTGAAGAACCAATATTAGCTTCTGCCCCCCAGAGAGGTTAGGGACTTGGCAAAAAGTGGGCAATACTTCCTGGTTAAATAAAATTGCAGGTTGGGTCGAGCGAACCGAAATTAATGGTGTTGGGTTCCGTTTCACTTCATCCAACCTACAGATTGCTGAGACTAGAGACTATCCGAGAGCTATTGGGGTAGTGGGGGGATCGAAGTAGCGTAAAGTAGGATAAAGTAATCTCATCGACCAAACCAACAAGACCCACTCAATTCTTATGGACCTCCAAGAATTATTAAAATGGGCAGACGGACAGATGTTGGCCCACACGGGAAAACACCTGAGCGACCTCCAAAAGGCCATTTTGCGCGGTGTCTTTAAGCATCAAACGTACTCGGATATTGCCGAGTCCTATCATTGCAGCGAGGGTCATGTTAAAACAGTGGCGTCTCAATTGTGGAAGACACTCTCAGAGAGTTTGGGCGAATCAGTAGATAAATCGAATTTGCGATCCACATTCGACAGGTTGCGAGTCTCGAATATCTCAAGTCTCTGGAAAGACTCAGTGCAAATCAATGGGATAGATGTCTGTGCTAATATCTCGCATCCCCCAGAAGTTCCAAAGCAGCAAGGGGGCGATCGCTTCCATCCGCCAAGCAACACCAAACCACAGATAGATCGCGCCGACGCACCAGATATCGACTATTGCTGCGATCGCCCCGACGAACTCGCTACCCTAAAAAACTGGATTTTTGAAAAACGGACTCGTCTGATAGCAATTTTAGGAATTAGCGGTATGGGGAAAACGGCGATCGCCCAGGAGCTACTATCGCAAATTGAAGACAAATTCGATCGCGTAATCTGGAAGAGTCTTCGCGGTGCCCCACCACCAGAAACTACTCTCAAATCTTTAATTCAATTTTTTTCTAATACTGCCCAAAACCGCAACAACCAAAATGAAGAAGAGCGACTGTCTTTACTATTGGAATATTTGCGAAATTATCGCTGTTTGATAATATTAGATGACCTGCATCAGGTGTTGGAAAAAGATAAATTGGTCGGTCATTATAAATTGGGATACGAAAATTATAGAAACTTTTTTGAAACCATCGCCGAATTATCCCATCAAAGCTGTCTGATTCTCAATACTTGGGAATTGCCCAGAGAATTTACTAACTTAAAAAATAAAAACGTTCCCGTTTCTTGCTTGCGACTGGAAGGTTTGGGAAAAGCTGCCAATAAAATCTTAGAAGAAGAGGGTTTATTAGATGAAGAGAAATGGTCGGAGTTAATCGATATTTATGAAGGCAACCCCCATTGGTTAAAAATTGCGGCAACTCAGATTAAAGATGTATTTGGGGGCAAAGTAGCTGAATATTTGCAGTACAATCCTTTATTTTTAGATGACTTGACGGCTATATTAGAACTGCATTTAAGTCGATTATCCGAATTGGAAAGGCAGATTTTAATTTCAATTAGCGGCGAAAAGGAACCTGTTTCGATATCTTTGTTGCTGGAAAATAGCGATCGCTCTTCCTCCGATATTGTCAATGCAATTAGGTCTTTGGCACAGCGATCGCTCCTCGAAAAAATCGAAGGGCAAAATTCCACTTTATTTGCCGTTAAACGAATTTTTAAAGAGTATTTATTAGAGCGACATTAAGTTGACGATTAACAATGCGATATCTCGCACGCAAGGAGAATTAAGAAACCGGGTTTTTTTGAAAAAACCCGGTTTCTTCTCGACCTGCTAAGGTGCGCGGTGCGCACCCTACTAGTGCAGCACAGCTAAAATGGTGGGTATTTTTTCTTCATACTCTTGACTCACACTCATGACTCACACTCAAAAAAAGAGTTTTTTCTTTGAGTAAGAGTAAGAGTAAGAGTACTCGTCATGAGTTACCCACAATTTTAGATGAGACGCGCTACTACAAGTTACGATCGCGGCAGTACCCCTTCTACGTTTTTATGATTCCCGTTGGCAGTAAC
>CAZUCT010000221.1:0-12277 GCA_964619285.1 uncultured bacterium
CTATCGCACTCCAGAAACCGGGTTTTTTCCCCAAAACCCGGTTTCTCAAGTCTCCTGGAAGCATCACCACTCTAATCGCGCAACGGATGAAGGTAACGGATGTGCGTCGGGGGTTGTTGGTGGGCGATGGGGGTTTCGGAGATAAGGTAAGGTTGGCAGCGGATGTTGAAGCGGATGTAGCGGATGGGTTGTTGGTGGGTGATGAAGGTTGGTAATTTCTATCGCCCGCGTGAAACCGGGAATATGCGAAAAACCCGGTTTCTTTATCCTCTCCTGTGAGGCCAACCGCGAACTACCCGCCACAATATCAACGCCAACAACCAAACCAAAGCGAAAGGAAACGCTACCACTCCCAAAACAAAACACAAAGCTAGTTGCAACTTGCCCCTTTGAGCAAATTTAACCAAGAATTTAAACCATTTGGGAAAGGGCATTGCATTAATTGGTAACTCAAGTTCTAGCATAATTTGGATGGCCTCATTTTTAGCTGCCCAGCCTTCCTTTACTCTGCCACACTGGTCATAAGCATTGCCTAAATTGACTAAAGAATTTGCCTCCCCACGGCGATTTCCTAGGGATTAAAAAGACACCTTGTAGGTTGGGTGGAGTGGGGTGCATCTCATATTTGCATATTTACCAGTGCGAGCGTCCCCGCTCGCGGGCCCAGCCGCGAGCGGGGACGCTCGCACTGTTTTTTATTTAATTACAAAATTGAGATGCACCCGGTGGAGTGAAATGCAACCCAACATTTAAGCTAATAGATGTTGGGTTCCACGGAGGTCCGCACAACCTACAACCCAATTGTTAATTAATATTAGGAGAAAGCCATGTTTTTCAGAAAACCAAAACCACAACCCAAACCCGAATTAGACTTCACCAAACAAGCAATAGTCGATGAGGACATTCTCCCGCGTCGAGCAGGCCGCGTGCGTTATGCCGGCACTTATTGGGATGCCAGAAGTCGCGAAGCAATTAGTATTAAAGAAGGGGAATTAGTCTATATTACTGAAAGAGAAAATATTACTCTTTTCGTAGTACGAGAACCGGCGAATTAAATCAACAAATAACGCTAATTCCCCCAGCAGAAACCGGGTTTTTCGCAAAAACCCGGTTTCTTACATCTCCTGTCGTCAACCAACCTCTTTCCCCCACCAAAAACCCATCCGCTACATCCGCTTCAAAATCCGCTGCTAACCAACCTTAGAATCAATCCAACAAATCGTCCACCGCCACGCTAAACCCCAACAGTACCATCTGCGTACTCACAACATCCCCCCGATTAAACGCCAGCATCGAGGCAGCAGTCACAATTAATACCCGCCGCCCCTCGGGAAAAACTAACCAGACTTCCTGGCAACCCGACTCTAAATATTCCTCCGCCTTGGCAAACAAACCCTCCGCAGAATCGTCGGGAGAAGCGATTTCCCCCACCAACGGCGGACTCTGGGGCAACACCGCAGCATCGGCAAACTCTTCGACAAGTTCCGCACTCAGATAAGATACATCCGGTCGCCTGCCTTGACGCTGAGTTCGACAAGGCAACTCGACATAAGTTTCTCCACCCTGTCCGCAGGTGGCGGCGTAATTTCTCCAAGCATAATCTAACCTCGATTGAATCCGACTGTGTTTTATCGTGATTCCCGTTTTCTCCACCAATTGCCCGTTTACCCACTCCTTACCTTCTGGAGGGTTTGCCATGAAATCATCTAAAGTAATAGTTTCCGTGACAGTAGCGATCGCCATATCTACAATCCTCCTCTTACTTACTGAATAATTCCTAAAGGCAAAATCGCACCTTCGAGATTGGCACCTTCGAGATTAACACCCCTTAAATTAGCACCTTCGAGGTTCGCATTCCTCAGATCCGCCCCCCTCAAATTTGCTTTCGCCAAGTCGGCACCCTTGAGATTTGCTCCCACCAAACTCGCACCCTCTAACCTGGCACCGGTTAAGCGGGCACCCTGTAACTTAGCATAGTCTAAAATGGCACCTTGCAACATTGCACCGTTGAAGATAGCACCCTTGAGGTTTGCCCCCATCAGGTTCGCACCTTGCAAACTTGCCTTAGCGAGGTTGCCACCCGGAAGCTCCGCTTGTCGGAGGTTGCATTGCTGGCATTCCTTCGTTGCTAGCACTTTCCAAGCTAAACTTTGTTCTTCGGGAGTGGGGGGAGTGGCTGCTGTTTTTGGCGGCGCAGTTACTCGCCGTTGCTGCCGCGAGATGATGACGCTCGTACTAAGTGCCGTCACCAGACTCATGCTGGCGATCGCTAACAAAGTAGCTACCTTCAGAGGTGCCAGCGCCTTCGCCGCATTGCCAAAATTAGCGCGATCGCCAAAAACCGGAATCGGTTTTAACGCCTCCAAAGCGGCAGACGCCTTCTCGAAACGATCCTTCGGGTTGGACGCCACCATTTTTTCCAACCACACTATAAATAAAGAACTAAGTTGAGGTACTTGTTTTCCTACATTCAAACGCTTATGACGATCCAATAACTTATCGATTTTGACGCTATCGGTTCCCGTTAATAAGCACATCAACGTCGCTCCCAAACTATATAAATCGGAAGCAACAGTAACCGTACCGTTTAACTCTTGTTCTGGAGACATAAAACCTGCCGTGCCTCCCGTATCGCTAGTGAAAATTTCCCCATCGCCCCTTTGAGCAGAACCGAAATTAATTAAATAAGCATTGAGGCGATCGTCAACCAGAATATTTTCCGGTTTAAGATCCCCGTGAATAATAGACGGTTTTTGTCTTTGCAAATAAACCAATATTTCCAAAACGGAAATCGCAATTTGCTTAACTTGTTCGGGAGTAAAACGGCGTTTTTGGGCAAGATTTGGAGCGCTTTTATATTCCGTCACCAAAGCAAAACCCTCGGGAGTTTCCAAGAAATCTAGATAGCGGGGGATGCGAGGATGTTGTAAATCTTGGATGATTTCTTTTTCCCTTTCCCCCGCCTCAAAACTCGCCCAATTAGCATCGCTATCGGTAAAATGAAACTGTTTGATAGCCACTTGTTCGTTATTATTGAGAGCGATGGCTTGATAGCTCATCCGCCCTCCGTTATGGTGGGGGTTTAATTCTCGAATAATTTGATAACCTTGGTTTGATAAATCGTAGTTCATATTAATTAGGTAATAGGTAATTTCTGTTAATTGTCAATTGTCCATCGTTAATTGTTGCTTCTTTACATTTATGGGGGCAAAAAAGCAGACAATTTTTACTAAGTAGGGTGCGCAGTGCGCACCTTACAAATTCCCCTCCTATAAGCATCTATTTCTGAATCTATTTCTTCTTCTGTTATGTCTTTAATCCCTGGAATTGATTGAGTTTTCTCGAATAATTCTCTTATTTCTCTACTTAATTTTTCTCTTTCGGAATCCAGAGGTTTATTTTCAGTTAATTCTCGGTTTTTCCTAAACTCTTTAACCTTTTCTAACAGAAGCTTCTTCGCAGAATCGCTACCTAGAATATAGGAAGGTAATTGAATTTCTTCCTCTTTTTCTAACAGCTTAAAAGCTTCGCTAATAACCTCTTCGGGGTTATTGTATTTTCCGCTATTAAGTCGATTTCGTATAAATTGCTCTTGTTCTGGAGTTAAAGTAATTGAAATCATAGCGTTTTCTCCTTTTTTTTAATTATTATAGCAACCCAAGCAGAGAGCGATCGCATCTCCACCCACAGTCAAATTCACCCCGTCGTGCTAAAATAGAGCCTCGATTTCCCCCTCCACAAAACCGAGCAACTTTTGTTAACATAATCATAAAGACAGCAATTCCCAACAAATAGTTTATATGACCGATCCAGCAAACCCTCGCGACTTATTCAAAACAGCCTACGAGCATCGATATACCTGGGACTCTAATTTCCCCGGTTACAGCGCCGACCTCCAAATCGAACAAGGTTCGGAAGTCCATAAAGGCCATATTACCATCAAGCCAGATTTCAGCGTCGAAGTCAGCGGCTTCTCCGACGAAAAGGTACAAGAAAGCGTCTATACCCAGATGCGAGATGTCGTCACCCACCGCAAGCGTTCCACCTTTGAAAACTCCCACGGCAAAAACAACTTCAGTTTCGGCGACACCGACGACACCGGCGCAATGGAAATACTCGTCAGCGGCGACGCGATGGGCTCCAACTACAAAATTCGAGGCCGTGAAATTTGTCAGGTAAGCCGAGTCATGGGTCGGATGGCCTTCGTCATTAACACCCACCAAAGCATAGACACCGGTTCCGGTTACATTGCCAGTCGCTACGACGCCGTATTCCGCAACCCCCAGACTAACGAAATTTTGCGGGAAGTCCAATTCGAGGACGATTACGAGAAATTTGGCGATTATTATTTGATGACCGACCAAATCGTCCGTTCCCGGGAACAGGGCCAAGAGACCACAACCAAATTTAACTTCTCGAATGTCAAGCTACTCCAACCCGCAGTTGTTTAAGATCGAGAATAGTTCCTCGTAATTTTTAACCAGAAAAAAAGGAGAAATATGAGCCTAGCACTTACTAGCGAAAACGTCGAAACAGTTTTAGACGAACTGCGCCCCTACCTCATGGCCGATGGGGGCAACGTCGAATTAGTCGAAATTGATGGCCCCATCGTCAACTTAAGACTGCAAGGAGCCTGCGGTTCTTGTCCGAGCTCCAGCATGACCCTGAAAATGGGCATCGAACGCAAACTCCGCGAAACCATCCCAGAAATTTCCGAAGTCATTGCCGTAATGTAGCCCGAGGCCATCGATGTTCCCCTCCCTCCGTGGGGGGGAACATCTTTTTTTTAATTAACAATTAATAATTAATAATTAATAATTAAATATTAACAATAGACCATAGACAATTAACAATTCCCCATTTCCAATAAAAATGAGAATTTTAATAGTTGAAGATGATAAGCATATAGCTGAAGCTTTAGCTCTTACTTTAAGGAACCAACATTTTACCGTCGATACGGCAACCGACGGTCAAGACGGTTGGGAACAAGCACAGATTTTCGACTACGATTTAATCTTGTTAGATGTAGTTTTACCAAAAATCGATGGTATTAGTCTCTGTCGAAAATTACGAGCTACTAGGGAGAATACTCCCATTATTCTCTTAACATCCAGACAGACTAGCGAAGATAAAGTTAAAGGATTGGATGCAGGGGCCGATGATTATGTAGTAAAACCTTTTAATTTTGAGGAATTATCCGCTAGAATTAGAGCGCTTTTACGTCGCGGGACAGAATCTTTATCGCCGATTATAAAATGGGGGAATTTGTCTCTAAACCCGAGTACCTGCGAGGTTAATTATGCGGGAAACATCTTGAATCTTACTCCCAAAGAGTATGGCATAATTAAACTTTTGATGCACCATAACAAGCGAGTCTTTAGTTGCAGCGCGATTTTGGATAAATTATGGTCTTTTGAAGAAATTCCCACAGAAGATACAGTTAGAGCTCATATTAAAGGTTTGCGTCAAAAATTGAAAAAGGCAGGGGCTCCCAAGGATTTAGTTCAAACTGTTTATGGTTTGGGTTATCGCTTAAAAATTTCAGAACAGGTAACAGAAAAACCTCAAAAATTTAGCAAAGCCGACACAGAAAAAGCAGAAAAATTAATAACAGAAAAGCCAAGAGAAGCTCTTACATTAATTAACTCAATAAACGAAGATAAACATAGTCAAGCTGCCGACGACTCTCGTCAAAAATTAAATCGAGCCATGGCTCAAATTTGGGATAAGTTTAAAGGGAGTCTGAGCGATCGCCTTGGTGTCTTGACTAGGGCTATTAACGCCGCCAGAGAAAATAAATTAGAACATGAATTACAGCAGCAAGCTCATCGAGAAGCTCATAAATTAGCAGGTTCTCTAGGTACTTTTGGTTTGGCAAACTCGTCGAAAATTGCTAAAAAAATCGAACAACTGCTGGCAACAGAATTACCTTTAAAAGCAGAAGAAACCTCCCAACTCTCTCAACTGGTAAATACTCTCCATCTTGAAGTCGATCGCGAAAGTAAAAACAATCAACATAAGGAAAATCGAGGAGAAGATTTTAAGCTTCTCGATCGTAACGGAGGGCGATCGCCTTTGTTGTTAATTGTCAGCCCCGATAGCAAGTTATCTCAAGAATTAGTCAGCGAAGCTAGGAAGCGGGAGATACAAGCACAAGCATTTCCCGAAATATCTAGTTTCTTAAAAATTATTCAAAATAAAAATTTTCCCAGCTTATCTCTCAATTCTAATGTAGTCTTGCTCGACCTCGATTTCTACGGTAATTATGAAAAAACTTTGAGAGATTTAGCAGCTAAAACTCCCCTAATGTCCGTGGTAGTATTAACTAAGCAGGGCGAGCTTTCTTTTCGTCTCAAAGTTGCCAAATACGGAGTAAGCGCTTATTTACAAAAACCAGTCCAACCAGAAGTAGTAATTAATCTAATCTTAGAGCTATTACGAGATTCTAGAAGTCAAGCAAAGGTGATGATAGTAGATGACGATCGCGTTATCTTAGAAACTTTACAGACTTTGTTGGAAGCTAGAGGAATTAACACCCTCATTCTGGATGACGAACGACGTTTTTGGGAAACTTTGGAAGTAGCAGCCCCCGATCTGTTAGTTTTAGATGTAGAAATGCCCCACATCAACGGCATAGAATTGTGTCAAGTTCTACGCCACGACCCCCGCTGGAGTAAGTTGCCAGTCCTATTTCTTACCGCTCATACTAATGCAGATCTCAGGCATCAAATGTTTGCCGTGGGTGGCGATGATTATATCAGCAAGCCTTTTATTGAGTCCGAGTTGCTTACTCGCATTCTTAACCGCATCAAACGAACTAAAAATATTTAATAAGGGTCATGGGTAATAAGTAATCGGTAAGAGAAAATTACCATTACCCATTACTCATTAGCTATTACCTAATAAAAATAATGTGGAAAAACTCCGAGAAAGAAAAAAGATTAATTGCTTCTTTGCAAGCAGCAAATCAGCAATTACAACGGGAAATCGTAGAACGCAGGCGCATAGAAAACGTTCTGCGAGAAATGATGGAAACTTATCAAAAAACCTCTCTCCAACTTCGCAGTTTGATTAATGCAATGCCAGATATCGTCTGTTTTAAAGATGCTCGGGGTAAATGGTTAGAAGCAAATCAGGCAATGCTAGAATTGTTTGAGTTAGAAGAGGCAGACTATCTGGGAAAAACAGATGCCGAATTAGCAGAAATTAATAGTTTTTATAAAGAAGCTCTTTTAACTTGTCAAAATAGCGATATAGAGGCTTGGGAAAAAGGCAGTCTTTATCGGGGAGAAAAGACCATCCCTAAACCCGACGGTACCGCTAAAGTCTTCGATATCATTAAAGTTCCTCTATTCTATCCCGACGGCAGTCGCAATAGATTGGTAGTCTTGGGGCGCGACATTACCGATCGCAAGCAGGCAGAGAAAACTTGCTTCTTATTAGCATCCATTGTCGAGTCTTCAGATGATGCTATTATCGGTCATACATTGGGAGGAATTATTTACAGTTGGAATCCCGGGGCCGAGCAAGTTTATGGTTATAGCGAAGCTGAAGTTAAAGGAAAATGTATTTCCTTTTTAACTATACCCAATCGCCCCAATGAAATGCGGCAAATTTTAGAAAATCTTGCCGCCGGGGCGAGTATCGAAGGTTATGAAACCGTTCATCTTAAAAAAGATGGCAAGTGTATAGATGTCTCTTTAACTATGTCTCCAATTAAAGACGATATCGGGGAAGTTATAGCAGTTGCCACTATTGCCAGAGATGTCAGCGATCGCAAACAAATAGAAATAGCCCTCGAACAACTTCGCTATCAAAATCAATTAATTTTAGAGTCCGCCGGCGAAGGAATCTGTGGGTTAGACGCATCGGGAAAAATTACTTTTGCTAATCCAGCAGCCGCCAGAATGACCGGTTATTCAGTCAGAGAATTGGTCAATTTTCCTTGGAGCTTAGTTAGCGAATTAGGATTAGAAAAAGAAGGTACGCTTAAGCAGTTATCTAATTCTGAAATAACGGCGATAGACTCCAAAAACGAAAATTCATCATGTCAACTTTCAGCTACCTTGAACCAAGGAGTAATCTGTTACATCGATCGCGATGTATTTTGGCGCAAAGATGGCAGCAATTTTCCCGTAGAATATGTCAGTACGCCCATAAAAAAACAAGGAGAAATTATCGGGGCAGTCGTTACTTTTAAAGATATCAGCGAACGTCTGGCGATCGAACGCATGAAAGATGAATTTATCTCCGTCGTTAGCCACGAACTTAGAACCCCGTTAGCCTCCCTTCATGGGGCACTAGGTTTGCTCAAAAGCGGCTTATTAAAACAAGAACCCGAACGAGGAGAAAGGCTCTTAGATATTGCCGTTGCCAACGCCGATCGCTTAGTGCATTTAATTAGCGATATTTTAGATTTGGAAAGGCTCAACTCCAACCAAGTTACTATGGTAAAACAGCCTTGCAACGCAGCAAAATTAATGGTTCAAGCAGCTACAGAAATACAGCCCATCGCCGAAAAAGCGGGAGTCACTTTATTAGTAATGCCCGTCGAAGCACAAATATGGGGATGCCCCGATCGCTTAATTCAGACATTAACAAATTTGCTCACTAATGCTATCAAATTTTCCTCAAAAAATAGCAAAGTATGGTTGAGCGCCAACTGCCAAACATCCCCAGCTAACAACAATTATAGAGAAGTTTTGATTGCTGTTAAAGACCGAGGAAGGGGCATCCCTGCCGATAAATTAGAAACTATTTTTGGTCGCTTTCAACAAGTGGATGCTTCCGACTCTCGTCAGAAAGGCGGTACCGGTTTGGGATTAGCTATTTGTCGCAGTATCGTCCAGCAACACGACGGTCGCTTATGGGCCGAAAGTACCCTTGGTAAGGGCAGTACCTTTTTTGTCGCTTTACCAATTTTTCAAGAATCCCCAAAATCCAAAACTGAGCCATACTTGTATAAGAAATAACAGAACAGCAATCAATCTTGATTCCCATGACAACCAAACGCATATTATTAATCGATGATGAAGCCGATCTGCGAGAAGTGGCCCAACTCAGCCTGGAAATGGTCGGCGGGTGGCAAGTAATCGAAGGCAGTTCCGGAAGCGAGGGCCTGGCCAAAGCAGAAAGCGAACAACCCGATGCCATTCTCCTAGATCTGATGATGCCCGATCTGGACGGGTTTACTACTTTTCAACGGCTACAAGCCAATAAGGCTACCAAACAAATCCCAGTAATTTTTCTGACTGCAAAAGTCAATCCAGACGATCGCTCTCAATTTGCCCAGATCGGGGTATGTGGAGTCATCGCCAAACCCTTCAATCCTATGTCCCTAGCTCAACAGGTGGCAGACACCTTGGGCTGGATTTAAGATTTGCTTAATGTTTATCTATCTGGAAAATCAAGTTTTCTTAAAAACAATTAACTTTTGTAACAAGTCCTTCTCGGAATTTTCACTGAAATAGCAGTAATAGCTGCTAGCAGCGATCGCTCGACCTTATCTTTTTGATTTTGTATGAAGCCAGGAAAATCAAGCGCAACTGTATATTTTACTACTAACAGTTTCGATCTCTTCGGTTTTAGTCTTTTTCTCAAGTTTTGTAACAAATTTTTACCTCTTCACAAGTTCTTCATCTTTAAACTCTAAATTAAAAATAACGGGGAGGGCGATCGCTCCTCATTATTTACAGGGCCTTCTTCATCAGTTATTAAATAATCAAAGGTAAGGAAAATGCCATTAACGTATATTTTGCTACTGACAGTTGCTCTTTCTTCTGCTATGTTGAGCGCGCGCACATCTAAAGATATTTTCTTCGTTCTCGCTATCCTAACAGGATTAATTTGCTTTTTGTGGGGTTTTGCTTGCGCTCCGTGGATAATTCAGCTTCCCATCGTAGTCATGTTATTACGTTGGCCTAAATTGTACTTACCCGACGGACAGGGCCTAAGTTAAAAATCTCAGAAAAATCCTTTTTTGTAAATCTTTTGTAAATCAAATTCAATTAGTAACTTTGACAACAGTCTTCTTGCTTAAGTTGAGTTTAGATAGTTTTAGAAACTCTTTTGTAGTCCAAAATCATTTTAAGAAAAAACCATGCATACTTGTCCTTGTTGTTCTGCATCTCTACTACGTCACGTTCGCCACAATAGCATCTACTGGTACTGCTCCCACTGTCGCCAAGAAATGCCAAATTTAGAATCCATACTACGAAGCAACCAAAAACAATCTATCGAAAGCTGGCTGAACATTAGAGGCGAAACGCCCCGTTTAGTAGGTTTGAGCTTGGTAGATCTAGTTGAATCAGTCCAACAAAAAGTACCAGCTTAAACTTTTTCACCTCAGACGATGAATGGCTCTATTTAGCTCTTTGGGCCGGAAAATGAAATCAAATGCAATATATCATTTTAAAAAAAGAAAAAGGTCCCCCTCCGGGGGACCTTTTTTAACGCTCGCCAATTCACCGAACGCCAACAACCCGTATCATTGTAAAAGCGACAAATCGATTTAAGGTGGCATGGCAACAATCTGGGAACTAGATTTCTACAGTCGTCCCGTACTGGACGAGAAACAAAAAAAACTCTGGGAAGTCCTAATTTGCGAAAGTCCTTTGGGCCCTAACTCTCCCACGGACTCCCTATTTCGCTACTCCCAATTCACCTCAAACCAACAAGTTAACTCTATTTGGTTGCGCGACGCGATCGCCAAAGCCCTGGCCCAATCTCCGACGGGGCCAGAAAAAATCCGCTTCTTCCGCAGCCAAATGACTAACATGATTACTAAAGCCTGTTCGGAATTAGCCATTCCCGCCAGCCTCAGCCGTCGGACTTACGCCCTCAACCAATGGCTCGAACAACGCATGGAAGAAGTCTATCCCACTTACGAAAACTACCAACCGGGGGCCAATCCCTCGGTACGGACGCTCCAAGGGGCACCCCAACCTCTACCCGATGCCCTCAGAGGGGACAAGTGGATGTTTGTCAGCCTGGAGGCCCGTGCTTTTGAGGAGATGTCGGAATGGGAAATAGATTTTGGCGAAGCTTTCCCTCTGGCAATGATGGGATTAAAACCAGAAACTCCTATTTCCGGACTGATTATCTATTCGTCTCGGGCTATGCCTTTGGCTGCTTGGATGTCGGGGTTGGAGTTGGCTTTTCTCAAATTAGATAGCGGCCCCAAACCGCAGTTGGTTCTGGAAACTGGGGGGAGCGATCGCTGGATTATCGCCAATCTTACCAACCCAGCAACCCTGACAGAAGCAAAAAAATTTGAAGAAGCAAAACAAGCCGCCAAACAAGTACACTTTCTAGCAGTCCAATCCAATCCCAACTCCGAATCCTTCGCAGGCTTCTGGCTATTACAAGAAATCATGTAGGGTGCGCAATGCGCACCTTACAACTCCCCATTCCCCATTCCCCATTCCCCATTCCCCATTCCCCGCAACCATGAATTTCAATCAATTTGAAATCTTAACTTTCGACTGCTACGGAACCTTAATCGATTGGGAAAGCGGTATTTTATCTGCTTTAAAACAACTGCTGGAAGCTAAAGAAAAAAATTTGAGCGACGACCGACTTTTAGAACTATTTGCCGAGTTTGAATCAGAAGCAGAAAGCGGCGAATATATCAAATATCGAGAAGTTCTCAAACAAGTAGTAGCAAAAATCGGCGAAAAGCTGAATTTTTCTCCCACCGAAGCCGAATTAAACAGTCTGGCAAATTCCCTCAAAAATTGGCAGCCTTTCCCCGATACGGTGGAGGCTTTAAAAGCCCTAAAACAAAAATACAAACTCGGCATAATTTCCAATATTGACGAAGATTTATTCGCAGATTCTGCTCGACATCTCCAGGTAGATTTTGATTATTTAATAACTGCAGAAAAAGCTAAATCCTACAAACCTTCTGTTAATAACTTTGAAGTTGCCCTGCCAGAAATCGGCGTTAATAAAGACAAAATTTTGCACGTCGCCCAGAGCATTTATCACGATATAGTTACGGCAAAATCTCTAGGATTATCGACGGTTTGGGTGAATCGCCGCCAAGGAAAAGAAGGATTTGGGGCGACTTTACCTGCTAACGCCACTCCAGATTTAGAAGTGCCGGATTTAAAATCTTTAGTTTCCCAAGTTAATTGCTAATTGCTAATTGCTAATTGCTAATTGCTAATTGTTAATTGTCTATTGTCTATTGTTAATATTTAATTGGCAGTGAGGCTCGCATTGATACTCTGCGTGCTAAAGCAGCGCAGATTCTTAATTCATCCAAAACTGAACT
>CAZUCT010000222.1:0-12230 GCA_964619285.1 uncultured bacterium
TTAGATAGGGTGCCCAGAAACCCGGTTGGCAAAAAACCGGGTTTTTTATTAGACTATTCCGGGAATAGGAGGAATGGTTTACGATCGCCTGGGTTTTAAAGGTCAAGACGATAAAAATAGTTACGTTCCAGAACTTGTAAAAAAGCGACGTTCTCAACTTATTGCAGTTTGATTTTTTTTTAATAGAGGATTGAGCTAAAATTAACAAATAAAAAGACGATGGGAGGTCAAAATAAAGGGCGTGCGGGCGATCGATGCGATTCAATTTGATGCTAAGATTATAACTGACGCGATGACCTTCCGTCGGGCCCGGCGGGAAGTCCAGTTAACGGGACGAGGCGGGACAAATTTGGGCCCTGTTTTGGCGTATCTGGAGGAACACCGGGATTGCGATGGTCCGATCGCTTACACTTGGCGCGTTACGGCGGCAATAAAACTATGGGCAGTTGGCCAAATATCTCGATCGCCTAACGCACCCTACTAATCTACTATGATACTCTTGTATGCATGAAGCCAACAACCGAACAAAGCAAGCAACTTTATGAAGTAGCTCATTGGCTTACCGAATATCTCAAAGTGCCAATTACCATTGTTAGAATAGACGAAAGACCGCCACATTACCTATACATTCAGTTTGGTATTGAAGACGAACGATTTTTTTTGATTACTATGGAAGGAGAGGTACTATCAAATGATTAATCCTAAATCCGACATTCGGTCAATGACTAACCAGCAACTACGAGCATACTTTCGAGAAACACAAGATGAAGCAGCCTTTCGGGAAATCTTAAATCGAGGACTTGACGAAAAAGATAAAGCTGCTGCTCGTGCGTTCAAAGCGTGGCAAGAGGAACGATCGGCGACGTCTTGAGTGCGATCGCCCCTCGCGTAGGGTGCGTTAGCAGGGGAGAAATCTATCAATGAATATAGATAATCTTTGCTTCTGCGTAACGCACCAAAACCCTTTGCTAAGTAGAAATTTTTCCCTAATGCCAGTTTATGAACTACCGAGACATCATTACAATTGAGCCTGAAAAACGTGGTGGTAAGCCTTGCGTCCGTGGCTTGCGTATTACAGTCTATGAAGTGCTGGAGTACCTAGCTTCCGAGATGACTGAAGCAGAAATTCAAGGGCGATTTTCCAGATCTGACGCGAGAGGATTTAAAAGCTTGTATTGCTTATGCTGCTGACCGCGAGCGTCGGTTTATGACTGCCCCATTATCCGTATGAAATTACTTTTTGATGAAAATAAAATAGGAGTTATTAATGGCTTTTAATGATTATAAAACTATTGCTCAAGTTCAAGAAGAGTATAATATCAAGTATTTGGAAGCAGACTTTATTGAAATTACCGATTTAAAGCCTTCCGATTTTTTTGTCAAGGAATTGAATTTTAGCGAACAGACTATGGATATATACACATCTGAATATTCGAGATGCGAAAGTATTATTTATCCAATTTTAAGAGAAGTTTATAAAGAGTTTGTTGATAAATATGCTCTTTGGAGCCACAAGTCTATAACTTATGATACCAAACTAAATGGAACCCCTGATTACTTGTTCTCAACAAGATCGGAATTAGGTAAAACTGTCTTGGGTTTTCCAATCGTCATTGTTGTTGAAGCAAAAAAGAATGATTTTAGCGAGGGATGGGGGCAATGTCTAGCCGAGTTGATCGCCGTGCAAAAATTAAATAAGGCCGAGGAACTTCCCGTGTATGGGATAGTAACAGATGGAGAATTATGGCAATTTGGAAAATTAGTAGCCAATGAATTTACAAAAAGTAAGTTGAGAATTACTATTACCGATTTAGATAAAGTTTTCGGAACGATAAGTTTTTTATTGTCTAGCAAAAGGGAAGCAGATTGAAATTAAATTCGGTTTTTTCTTGCCCGGGTTTAACGCTAAAGTTGAGTTTTGGACCCGCTGTTGGGTGGTGTTTGAAAAACTGCGTCACTTCAAGGAAGCGATCGCTCTTGTATGATAGATAACAACCAAACTTAAACCGACCCATCACAAGTTAAAGTGCTTGCTACAAAACATTTCGTAGCAAGCATTCTCAGGACTTACGCATGAGGAACGAAATATGGACGTTTGAGGTTTGTTTGCGTAAGTCCTAATCGCTTAAACCGCCCTTGCTAGTTCGGCATCGCGTAAGTATACATATTCATGTGAGTAATATTCCTCAGCAGCATCTAGCAGTCCGCTGACTAACCACCAATTAACACCTCCAGAAACAAGACCACCAATTACGGGGATCCAGCCCGTACCACCTTTTGCCATAAGTTTTGCGGCTAACTTGGTAGCAGCCTTAGACGCTGCTTTAGATGCTAGCTTTGCGCCGAGCTTAGAGCCACCTTTTAAGCTAGCTTTAGAAATAAGAGAGCCAGCTACCATGCCAGCGACTTTAGGTGCTGCTTTGCTGCTAACTTTAATCCCCACTTTTCCAGCCGGAATAAGGCTAGTTGCTTCTGCCAGTCCAGTCCAAATAGCTAAAATTAGGTTCATGTCAACATCATAATCTATGTCAACATTCTTGATGTGACCAATCCCGAAACAGCCCAATGCACTCACTCTACCACACCAAGCAAGATCGGCGGGTATTGCTGCTAGCCCAACAGGTCCTCCTATAGCACCTGAAAGCGCTCCAGAAGTTACCACCATTGTCAGACGTTCTGTTTTCCAACCATTAACGCTGTAACCTTTAACTTGTTTTTTGAGTTGTTCTCGTTCCATTTTGGTCCCAAGGTTGGCCAAATCTTTGAACATTGTTGCAATCTCATCATTAATGCTCATATTGATGTTTTTGTAAAGTGAATGAACTGTTCTAAAATTAGTTTTCCACCCTGACTTTTTCTTTTCCGCTTAAATATCAAATTCAAGTCGAATTACAACTTGAATTTGATACTTAAATTCCGAAGTGGGAAATTACCTACCCATATTCGAGGATTTTTAAGTAACCTTGCTGACTTTTAAGATCCTAGACTTGCTCCCATTTTTTGGATTGTCTATGGTGATCCAGTGACCAGAACTGTTAAAATCAATTAAGACTTCTTGACCTAAATTGACCCCAAGACTGTCGGGATACCAGACAATGTAACGATTGCCGCTTTGGGCTTGAATGAGTATTTTGTAATATGGATACTCAAGTCCAAAAGTTTGTAAAACCTGAAATGATTCTGTTTTCATTCAATTCTCCTTTGGTCTATTCTAATCACTAACGATAACGTCGCATTCAGATGTGTTGTACATAGGAGTGCTGGCGTACCAGTTTTTTGATTTTTCTCCTTGTTTTGGAAACTTACGTTCCATGAACCGAATAGTCGGATAAGCAATAATCATGCTAATGGCAACAAAGAAATACCACTTTAAAAAGATTAGTGGCTCTAAGATTTGCTCGGTTTTGCTTTCTGGACAACGATAGCTGCGAAGGCTTTTGTAATAGTTAAATGAAACTGACCACAGCGTACTCTTTGGATCGGAAATTAAATTAATTTTGGCTTTGGTAGTGCCGCCAGTTCCATTACCCTTTAAACCATCAAATGGGTTTTTAACACGCAGTCCAGTTGTCGGTTCTATTGGCCGATAGAAATGGTTATAAACTAGAGCAAGAAGGTATGCTTCTCCTGTATTTTGAATTGCTTGTAAAAGCCCAACTTCAGCTACTTTTTTAAGCCAATGAGTAGAGCTTTTTTGCCAATCGCCTGTTGTCCAATCGAGAAGAAAATTATCCCGCTTATTTGATTGAGTCTCAAATGAAATTATCATGTCGATCCTTATTACTGCGACTTGTTCTTTGGCTGTTACAATCAGCAATTTTCATCGCTGACTTTATTACAACATGAAGTCATTAATATGGGCATTAACAATATGCCTAATGCCAGTTAATGACGGCTATGCTATAATTGACTCGTCCTTCAGGAGCAAAGAGGAAATCAATGCTACTGCAAGAGTTAATTCCAGGAAGTTTTTTCCCACTGGACTAACCCTAACATGAGATTTTTTAACAATCGTTAAGAAATTACTAATGTCCGTTAATGATGGGTATGCCATTATTAATCTGTACCTAAAAAGCAAAGGAGAAATAAATGGTACTGCAAGAGTTACCAGAATGTTGTCAAGAAGCTGCAAGAACTTGGAAAATCAGGCAATTATTGAACGATTTGCAAGACAAATACAAGCTATTAAATCGAGGTAACAAAATGGGTGAATTTGAAATGCAATATTTATGTTTATTGCTTTCAGGCATTGAGCCAAAAGATATGCCAGAGAAGCTTTACATATCCCTCGGTTCAATCAGAGTTAAACTTTCTGCGCGTAATGGTTTGTATAACTGTATTGAAAGATTAACTGGCGGTCAAATTAACAATTGGAGAGATCCATTTATTCTTTTGGTCAACAAAGGTTATCGCAAGAGTGAAGAGGCAGAACAAAAGGAAAACACTGTTTTAATTATGACTTGCGATGTGGAGGTTAGCGAACAAATTTTGAGACAATTAGAAGGGCAAGTTCAACAAATTTTAGGTGCTAATAAGCTGAGAATACAAAGGATTGAACAAGGGAGTTTAGTGATATTTTGGCAAGGCTCTCGGTCAGATTGCGATCGCATTGAAGCTTTGTTTCGAGAAGGAGTGCTTTCCGATCGCTTAGGAGTCCCAGTTCTAGACGTGGAAGTTGTTCCCAATGAGGAGCCAATTAATTTAACTCAATGGTTTGAGAGTATTTTCACCTCCGGTTGGCAGCGGGTAGAAGAGTTGTTGACTCCCCAACAATTACGCCCGGCTTACTTTAGCAACTCCGTACAACGGGGTAAACGAATCGATTTACAAATCGATTTAGTTGCTCATGCGGTGAATCTGCTAGTAAGTGTATCTCGGGAAAGTGTGGAAGGGGCGATCGTTAATCTCAAAGTTTTTCCTGTTGCCGATACTCCTAATTTGCCCCCCAATCTTCAGTTAATTATTTTGGTGGAAGGGGAAGTTTTTAAAGAAGTTACCAGTCGCAGTGCCGACCAATATATTCAGTATGAATTTGAGGCCGAGCCTGGGGATGAGTTTGCGGTAAAATTGGTCTTGGGTGAAGCGGAGATAACGGAAGATTTTGTGGTGTAAACTAATGTAACCTTGAGTCAATATTTGTTAATTGTTTGAACCTTGGCAAAATTTATGCTATCCTGGTTAGATACTCTTATGACTGAAAAAGCTATGAGTCTCTTTATACTGGATGGTGTAGGGGATTTTAGCCAAGGTTTTACTGTGGGGCTAAAGGTTTGGGGTGGCGACTCCTCTTCCTGGCGCTCAAAGATAATGATATCATAAAAGTGGATAATCTTAGCAACAATTAAACACATGAAATTAACAGTTACCGAGCAAGGGGTTTTAATCCCCAAGGAATTATTAGGAGATAGTCAAGAAGTAGAACTGACAAAACAAGAAGGACAACTCGTTATTACTGTCAATCCTCCACTTCTATCCTATCAAAAAGCCACAGAATATGTCCTTAAGAAAAATCAAGAGCTTTATCAACGTCTTGCCTAATGCTCTACTTAACCATAGAACAAATTTTAGATATCCATAATCAAATTGTGGCTCGGGCGGTTGGGGAACCGGGAATTACAAATCGCGGTTTACTTGAATCGGCTGTTGCTCAACCGCAAATGACTTTTGGGGGTCAAGAACTTTATGCCACTCTTGTAGAAAAAGCAGCAGCATTAGGCTTTTCTTTAATTAAAAATCATCCTTTTCTGGATGGGAATAAAAGAACAGGTCATGCCGCAATGGAAGTTTTTTTAATCCTGAATGGTTTTGAAATTAATGCCAGTGTAGAAGAACAAGAAAAAATTATTCTTCAAGTGGCATCAGGAGAAATCACAAGAGAAGAATTTACCCATTGGCTTCAATCGGTAATTATTCCCTTTAATTTATGAAATGCTCCCTACTAATGAAAGAAGAAAAGACCTAATCTTTTTTTACTTGCAAGATTGTGTCACTTCTAAGAGAAAATTGTCTGTAAATTAGCCTTGGGACTAACGTTACATTTGTTTACACAACAAATGTAACGTTAGTTAAATATTTGTTAATTATTTGAACCTTGGCAAAATTTATGCTATCCTGGTTAGATACTCTTATAACTGAAAAAGCTATGAGTCTCTTTATACTGGATGGTGTAGGCGATTTTAGCCAAGGTTTTACTCTCGGGCTAAAGGTTTGGCGTGGCGATCCCAACTTGGCTGTCCCTGGGCCAGGCAAGTGAGCGCGATAGCGATGTTGCCCTCGCCGAGGGCCAGGGAATAGAAGTTATCCATTAATCCAGATTAATTAATGTTAGTGAATTAAAATTGAAATTAATAGGATGCTCAGTAGCAAGATTCAATGACATTTACTTTAGCATGAATAAAATAACCTTTCAGTGGGACGGGCAAAAAAACAAAATTAATCAACAAAAGCATGGTGTTTCTTTTGAAGAAGCTGAGTCCGTTTTCTTTGACGATTATGCCGTTCAATTTTGGGATGAAGAACACTCCCAAGATGAAGAACGTTTTTTACTTCTGGGTTTAAGCTCTAAAATGAGAATATTAATTGTAGTTCATTGTTTTAGAGAAGAAGATTCTGTCATTAGAATCATATCGGCAAGAAAAGCTACTAAAAATGAAAGTAAAGAATATAGGAGATAAACCAATGGAACCAGAATACAATCTTTCAAAAATGAAGAAAAGACCTAATCCTTTTGCCAAACAGTTGAAAAAGCAAGTCACTATTTCTCTGGGAGTTGATGCGATCGCATATTTTGAAACGATGGCTCAAGAAGAAGGGATATCTTATCAGGAAATAATTAGTCTTTATTTACAAGATTGTGTCACTTCTAAGAGAAAATTGTCTGTAAATTAGCCTTGGGACTAAACTAACATTTGTTTTGTAAAAAAATGTAACGATAGTTAAATATTTGTTAATTGTTTGAACCTTGGCAAAATTTATGCTATCCTGGTTAAATACTCTTATAACTGAAAAAGCTATCAGTCTCTTTATACTGGATGGTGTAGGGGATTTTAGCCAAGGTTTTACAGTGGGGCTAAAGGTTTGGGGTGGCGACTCCTCTGCTCAAACTGTTATGCTGGCGGGAAAAAAAGCAACCCTGCCTCCAGCGGCGGATTTACCAGAACTTTATGAGGCTTGGAAAATTGCTTATCAAAATTATGTAGAAATAAGGGATAAAAGTCCTACTGATAATAATAGTCCAGCTACTTTTGCATTAAAAGAACGACCCAAGACAACTAATACTTCTGGCAAAATTGATGAATGGGAAACAGAGAAACAACGCGCTTATCATGCTTGCGTCGAAGCTGAAAAGACTTTATTAAAGCGTTTTAATCGGTGGTTAGAATCGCCCAATTTTCAGAAAGTAAGAGAGAGATTAAAAGCATATTTATTTCAATCTCAAACGCAAGCTAATCGCATTTTAATTGAAAGTAATAACCCAGATTTTAAAAAGATGCCTTGGCAAAAGTGGGATTTATTGCGGGAGGTATCGCTGTCAGAAGTTGGGCTGAGTTCGCCTAATTTTAAGATAAGAAATGTGTCAGATAAGCGGAAAAAGCTGGCTAGAATTTTAGTTATTTTAGGTAAAGATGCTAATATTCAAGAAGAAATTCAGCAGTTAGCCACGGATAATATTGAAATTAAAATTGTCACTAATTTAGCCGATTTGGATGAGCCTTTATGGAATGAAGCTTGGGATATTATTGTTTTTAACGGTCATAGCGTTACTTCGGAAAAAGGAACCCAAGGAAGGTTTCAATTAAATCAAGACGAGTGGTTAAGTATTGGGGATATTAGAGAGCATTTTAATAAGGCTATTGAACGAGGGTTAAAGTTGGTAATCTTTAACTCTTGTGATGGCTTGGGTTTGGCTCATCAATTAGGTGAGGGTCAGCAACTATATTTACCGCAGATTATGGTGATGCGAGACCTTTTACCTGTACCTTTAGCCCCGGTATTTTTACAATACTTTTTTGAGGAGTTTATTAAAGGAGTATCTTTATATTCTGCACTGAGAGCGACTAGAGATAGATTAGAATTTCCCACAATTAAGCAAGAGTTTCCTTGTGCGTCTTGGTTGCCGGTGATTTGTCAAAATCCTGCCCATTTGCCGCTAACGTGGAATGATTTACGCGGTGTCGAGTCGGGGATTAATGGGTACGAGGATGACAATGACGATTTTTTTCCACAAGTGCAGAAACAGGAGCAAACGCAAAAAAGTCAAGAGAACAGGTCAGTAGCACTCGATCTTTTCATCTCTTATGCTTATGAAGACACACAACTAAAAAACGAATTTAAAAAACAACTTACGATTTTGGAGCGGCAAAAATTAGTTGCCATATATTCTTATAGTTATGCAAGGAACTTTTTGATAAACAAAAATTATGAAAATATAGTTAAGCAAAGTTTTTTTTATCAATGTCGTATTATTTTATTATTAATTATTCGTTATTTTTTAGCTGTTTTGTCGTTATCAAATAGATAAAGCTAGAGAACTATGGGAACAGAAAAAAGCTTCGATCGTTCCAATCAGACTTAGTCCTGTAGATGACAAAGAGGAGTGGTTTAGTCGCCTTAAACCGTTACCTAGTGATAGTAAACCTGTAACTAAATGGAAAAACAGTGATGACGCATTTTTAAATACTATTCAAGGTATCCGCAAGGCTATTAATGAGTATAATCAATATTGAATTTAGTTTTTATGGAGATTGTATTATGACTGTGAACTTATACCAACCGACTAGAGCGATTGATGTTGTCTATTGTTATTCTGATAATGAGGAAGATAGAAACCTCAAAGATGAATTAGAAAAGCACCTTATGGCTATGCAAAGAGAAGGTATTATTACGACATGGCATGAAGATAAAATTGGTGCGGGTCAAGAATGGCGGGAGCAAGTCACCTTTGCATATTTATTTTCTCATGACTCACACTCATACTCATGACTCACACTCAAAAAAAGACGCTTTTCTTGAGTAAGAGTAAGAGTAAGAGTATGAGTATGAAATTATCGAGAGAGAAAAATTACAAAACTGACTTGCTCCCAGAATGGCAAGGCGAAATTGATAAACACATAGATACTGCACGCATTATTTTACCTTTAATTAGCTCAGATTTTGTCAGTTCAGATAAATCTTATGAATTAGAATTAGGAAGAGCCATTAAAAGGCATCAGTCTTTAGAAGCTTACGTTATTCCTATTATTTTACGTCCCGTTGATTGGCAACATATCAAATTTGATGATATTACACTAGGGGATATGTCTGTTTTACCAGAGCATAGTTTAGCTGTAACTCGTTGGAATAATTATGATGAAGCTTTTGTCAATATTGCTAAAAATATTCGCCAACTAATTAGTCAAATTTGGGAACGAGATAAATTAGGAATAGACGACGCTTATAATCAACTCAAACAAGAATTGTCGGCACAGGAATGGGAAAAAGCCAATGAAACAACCAAATATTTGATTTTCAAAATAGCTAATCAAGAACAAACTGGCTCTCTCAGTCAAAATATTGTCAAAAACATTCCCAGTCGGGATATTCGTGTTATCAATAATTTGTGGGTAGAAAATAGTCGAGGACGTTTTGGTTTTAGTATTCAGAAAAAAATATTTATCCAAAATAATTATCAAGATTTTCTAACTCAAATAGGATGGTTTGTTAATGATTCTTGGTTAGAACAGGATGAACTAAACTTTACTCTTAATGCTCCAGAAGGACATTTACCTTATTGCGGAAACCATTTTTGGAAAGCTCAACCTTCACTCCCCGCACCATTATCATCAACGTCTTATTACAGAATCTATCATCACCAATATCAGTAGAGAATACCACTAAATTATTATCGGTGGCAAGAAGATCGACAGAATAAATTCAAAAAACAATTTAGTCCTGAGAATAAATTAAACCAGCTATCAGATTTTCGATCTCCTATCGATTTATCAAGAAACCCAGTAACTCCTGTTAATCCTGGAACTGGTACTGGAATCGGACAAGCAATAGCTGGTACAGTGGCTATCGCCAGTAAAGCGTTGCCTTGGGCTATAGGAATTACAGCAGTTGCAGGTGTAATTTATGCCGGAGTAAAAATCTATAATCATATCCAAAAAGAAAAAGAAAATGAAAATGAAATTAAGGAAAACATTAATGCTCTTATTTCTCATTTAGATTCATGGACAATTTAACTTTATTTAATATCACTCAACGCAGTGTAGTAAAGTACCTCACCCTCTACTTCTTTTATGGCAAAATGACCATTTTTCCTATTTTTGCAAGATATCTAGTGATTGACGACATTGAGTCCTACCCATAAGATTTCCTAAGTAATCAGCGTAGTGCTATAGCTATTCTTTAGGAACTTTGTACCCTAATTTACTCCCTCGCTCTCCCCGATACAGACATCCCCACTGTCAGCAACTTTGCCCAACTCAAACAACAGATTCTCACCGTAAAAAAACAACTGCAAAAACGCCACCTGGCCCTAATTTTCCATGAATGTAAACCTCAGCCAACACTACCCAACCTACGATTTTATTTAACAAAAAAGGCGATCGCTTTCCTTAAAAAAAGTCTCAATCGCCCTAAGAGATTGCTTCGGCTAGCTTGACTCATTCCGATGGAGGTTGACGAACTATATCGCCGCCTCGCAATGACAGCCCCAAGCCTTTTTTTATGCAAATACGGAAAAAGTTAACCCATCCAGAATAAACTGGAAAAGATACAAGCAGCTAGAAGTCCCGTAGCATCAGCAAGAAGCCCAGCTACAAGAGCATGGCGAATGCGCGTAATGCCAACGGCACCAAAATACACTGCAAGAATATAAAAAGTTGTTTCCGTACTCCCCATCATCGTAGAAGCAAGAAAGGAACTATAGGAATCAGGCGATCGCTCAATTAACTCGCTCATAACTCCAAACGCCCCACCACCAGAAAGGGGGCGAAGTAGTGCCATCGGTAACACTTCCCCAGGCATTCCGATTAAATTAGTTAAAGGACTCAGTAAGTTAGAGACTATTTCCATCGCACCAGAAGCGCGAAACATTCCAATAGCAACCAGAATGGCAACTAAAAAAGGAATAATCCGAATGGCAATATCAAAACCCTGCTTTGCTCCTTCCGTGACGGCTTCATAGACTTTTACTCCTCGCCCGACTCCGTAAGTAATAATTAGCAGTATCAGGATCGGCATTAACCAATGAGACATTAAATCTTGGTAAAAGAAATCCCCCAGATTTTCGCTGCTAATAACACCATAGACTATACTGCCACCAAAAGCGATCGTAAATAACCAAGCAATAATTTGAGAAGCTCTACCAGCGGCATAGAGAAGGTGAGAATAATCTGCCTCTTCAACTCCATCGCCGCTGCTGTTTATCTCCAATTCCTCTGGGGACTGCTCGTTGACAGACTCAACCTGCTGCGAGCCAGATTTGAGCCATAGCTTATCTCTTCTACCCAACCAAGATGCAACTGAAACTCCTACAACAGTAGAACATAAAGTAGCTAACAAAGTAGGTAGAAAAATAGCAGCCGGATTGCTACTATTAGCGGCGGCTCTGACACCGATAACTCCCAAGGGAAACAAAGTAACGCTGGAGGTATTGATTGCTAGAAATAAGCACATAGCGTTAGTAGCAGTTCCCTTGAGGGGATTAAGCTTGTTGAGTTCAACCATTGCCTTGATGCCAAAGGGAGTCGCCGCATTTCCCAGCCCCAGCATATTAGCAGAAATATTGAGGATAATTGCCCCCATTGCTGGATGGGTGGGAGGTACATCGGGAAACAGCCTAACCATCAAGGGTTTAAGGAAATTAGCTAGACTGTACATAAGTCCTCCAGCTTCTAGTACCCGCACCAAACCTAGCCAAAGTGCCATCACACCAATTAGATCGATAGCCAGATTGACTGCGGTTTTGGCAGACTCAAAACTGGCTTTAGTCACTGCCTCCATTTTGCCTGTATAACCGGCAAAGAGAATGGCGACAGCAATGAAACCGACAAAGACAATATTTATGGCACTGGGTTTTCCCGATGGTCGATTTGCTTGAGACATTTTCAGTAGATTAGAGAAAAAAAACAGGACTTACGCAAATCAGGTAGCGTAAAGCCCACTAAAGCAGATAGCGTTTAATTAATTGATTTTGATACTCTGCGTGCTAAAGCAGCGCAGATTCTTAATTCATCCAAAACTGA
>CAZUCT010000223.1:0-12208 GCA_964619285.1 uncultured bacterium
ATTAGCGATTAGCGATTAGCCATTTTCTATTTTTGCAAATATGGGATGCTCCCGCAAAAAAACAATAGGGGAGCAATTAACAAGTTCCCAATTGACAATTGACAAAAAGCGTTTTTTTATTGATAAGATTCCTGAAAGCTTTTGATAAAATCTACTCCTTCATTCAGAGGAGTAAGAGCTATTAGCTGGTTGGGAGGAGATAGCAATTTAGAATAACCAGAGTTATTTTCTAGATTAACTAATTTTCTACCAAAATCTTGATGTTGATAAATAGTTAATTTTTGACCGCTAGAATTGGCCATTTGTATTTTAGTGTTTCCTTGAAAAAAATCGTCTTCATTTTGGTTTTTAATTTCTTGAAAGCCGTCAATTATTTTTTTCAAAGACACCCCTATTTTAGTGACTTTATTAGCCGTTCTAATATCTAAGGTATTATTTTTTTTATTTTGAATTCTCCCGATAGTTTTAACAAGATTTTTTTGAATCAAATTAGAATCTTTAAAAGGAATGATAACCACATAAGCGGTAGTAAATAATTCCCAATCTGTTTCCACCATAAAAGAGAGAATAGTGCGACGATGGTTAACTTCAATATTAGGTGGCAGACTGACGAGGGGGTATTCTCTAGCAATTCGGTCGTAAGTAGAAGCAAGAGCCATAAAAGAGTCAAAAGCCAAGGGTCGATCCACTATAATCTGAACCCTAGGGGGAGTAGCATTAAAAAACTGTAGAGATTCTTCTGGAGTAAAAGAGAGAACTTTACTGCGATCGCCATTAGGGCTGAGATCGACCCAATCACAAGTAATATCCTTTGCTTTGAGACCAAAGCGAGAAACACCATAAAGTTTAGCCCCAGTTAAAGAAGCCCCTGTCAAGTCGGCCCCGGCCCAATCAGCTTGAATCAAATTAGCTTGGGTTAGATCTGCATGAACGAGAACCCCATTCAAAAGATTGGCATGGTTTAAATTGGCCCCGTATAAATTAGCCCCGCTCAATCTAGCATCATCCAGATCCGCTCCGGTGAGGTTAGCACCGCTGAGATCTGCCCATCTAAGATTAGCCCCTCTGAGGTCGGCCCCGCTCAGGTTAGCCTGAGATAGATTAGCTTGTCTGAGTTCTGCATGGATCAAGGAAGCTCCTCTGAGGTCGGCGCGGCTGAGATCGGTCCTCTGTAAATTAGCATTTTCCAAGTTGGCAAATTTGAGATTGCTGCCTCTGAGACGAGCGCCACTGAGATCTGCTGATTCTAAGACTGCTTGTCGCAGGGTTGCTTCTCTAAGATCTGCTTCTGTAAGATTTGCACCCTTGAGGTTGGCATAGCTCATGTCAGCTCGAATCAGTTCTGTTCTAATGAGAGTGGCATCAATCAGTTCGGCATTGCTGAGATCTGCCCTGATCATATTGGCCACGTTAAGAATTGCACCATTGAGCTTAGCGCCGGCGAGATTGGTGCTGCTGAGTCTGGCAACATTTAGTTTGGCTTGACTGAGGTCAGCCTCGCTGAGATTGGCTCCGCTGAGATTGGTCAGACTTAAAATAGCGCGACTAAAATTGGCTTGAGGGAGGTTGGCTCGATTGAGGTTAACTTCACATAAAACGATTCCGCTAAAGTCTCTTTCACCGCTTGCGTATTTTTTAAGTAGTTCTTCGCCGTCCATGTAAGTAAGAAAGTTTAAAAAAAGTTTAACGCTTTTTGTCTATTGTTTATTGTCAATACTTAATTGCTCCAGAAAGTTTTTTTGGAGCTGATTTTCTCGTTTAAGTATCTTGGTTATGAAACCCTTTAATAAATTCCACTATTATAGCTTGAGGTAGCAAATTTATTTCTGAATTTTGAAGTAAAGTTTCGGCATCGTATTTTGACTTTCCAGAGATATCTATAGCAGGTTTACCAAAAGTTGGATGATGATAAACATTAATTTTTCCCGAACTTGAATTGATTAAAACCATTTTAGTCGGTATATGAAAAAAATTTGTGCTTTCCCCTATCTGGGGAAAAAGCTGGGATACATTAATGTTTTTAATTTCCATAATGCCGCGCTCTAATACTTGCCATAATTTTTTGATATGATTAACTTCTCTTTTCGCTAAAATACCTTCTTTTAATAATTGTTGAAGTTGCTTCATCATTTTGACAAGATTTTCCTGGGTTTTGAGAGCGTCATAGAAAGGCAAAATAGCCACATAAGCAGTTGCAAATAATTGCCGATCGCTCTTCATGTTAAACGAGATAGTAGTTTTTCTCGAACTCGCTTCAATACTAGGCGGTCCCTCGATTAAATCTGGGTAATGTTTGCCTATCTCATAATAAACTGCAGCTAAAGCATAATAACTTGCATTATCTAAAGGAGCATCTATAACAATTTTCACTGTGGGCAAACTTTCGTGAAAAAAATGTTTAACTTCGCCGTTTTTCAAAGAATAAACTTGACTTTTATCGGCGTAAGGGCTAAGGTCAACCCAATCGCAAGTCATTCCTTCTGTTTTAATACCGAGCCTAGAAGTGCCGTAAATTTTGGCTCCTGTTAAAATTGCACCTGTTAGATCTGCACCGATCCAATCGACCTCTAGTAAATAACAATCGGATAAATCTGCATGAACCAGACTGGCATCTAATAAGTTAGCATTACTTAAATTCGATCTACTTAAATCTGCTCCACTTAATTTAGCTTCGCTAAGATTAGCTAATCTTAAATTAGCGCCACTCAACAAAGCCCATCTAAGATTAGCGCCGCTCAAATCTGCTCCTTTAAGATTAGCACCGGTCAGATTAGCTTGTCGGAGTTCGGCACTGCGCAAATCGGCACCTTCTAAGGAAGCTCCACTGAGATCTACTCCTTGTAAATTAGCTTCTACTAAATTAGCACCGTTAAGATTAGCTTTTTTCAGAGATGCACCTCGAAGATTGGCACCGCTAAGATTAGTTTTTCTTAGGGTGGCTTCGGTGAGAGTAGCACCGTTAAGATCTGCTCCTGTAAGATCTGCTTCGCTGAGATTTGCCCTGATTAATTCTGCTCTAATTAATTTAGCTCCAATCATTCGAGTTCTTTTTAGATCTGCCAAAACCAAATTAGCTACATTTAGATCGGCTTCGTTTAAGTTACTACCTTCTAAATGGGCTCCATTAAGTTTGGCAATATTAAGTTTGGCTCTGGTTAAATTAGCATGAGTTAAATTGGCACCGCTGAGGTTGGCTACGCTGAGATTTACCCCTGTTAAATTGGCACCGCTGAGGTTGATGCCATTGAGATTTGCCTCAAAGAGGTTGAGGCCGGTAAAGTCTCTGTTTCCTGCGCTATATTTTTCTAATATTTCTTCTAAAATCATTGGGGCGCACCCTTTTATAATCCCCATTTATTTACATGAATATAGGTATTGTCGGACTCGGTTTAATTGGTGGCTCGATGGGATTGGATTTTAAGGCATTGGGACATCGAGTTTTGGGAGTTTCTCGTCGAGAATCTAGTTGTCAAAGGGCCATCGAACTTGGAGTTGTTGATGAGGTTAGCGTGAATTTGTCTTTGTTATCTGTTGCCGATGTGGTAGTTATTTGCACTCCTATAGGGGCGATCGCTCCTACTGTCGAACTGCTTATTCCTCATCTTTCTCCTGATGCCATTTTAACCGATGTCGGTTCGGTCAAGGGGGCCATTATAGATGAAGTCGAATGTCTCTGGCCTAACTTTGTCGGGGGACACCCGATGGCGGGTAAGGCCGAAAGCGGCATCGAGGTTGCGGAATTTGGTTTGTTTGCAGGCAGACCTTATGTAATTACTCCCAGGATAAAGACGCCACCAACTGCAGTCCAGACGGTGGAGGAGCTGGCTCGATCGCTCAAAGCTAATGTTTTTCGATGCGACCCTGAAGAACACGATCGAGCGGTTGCTTGGATTTCTCATTTACCCGTAATCGTCAGCGCTAGTTTAATTGCTGCCTGTATGGGGGAGAGCCATCCGGATGTACTCAAGTTAGCACAAAATTTGGCTAGCTCGGGTTTTCGCGACACTAGCAGGGTTGGTGGGGGCAATCCGGAGTTGGGTTTGATGATGGCCAAGTACAATCGCGGGGAGTTGTTGCGATCGCTTTTGTCTTATCGCGATTGTCTGGAACAATTCATCGGCCATATCGAAAAGGAGGATTGGGACGGACTTTTTGAAGCTTTGCAGGATGCTTACCATACTAGACCGCTTTTTGTCAAGGATTGAGTTTGTGGTAATTTAATTGATTAAATATTGCGAGGTGAATTGAATGTTAAAAAGAATCTACATCAACAATTTTAGATGTCTGGTTAATTTCGAGTTAAAACTAGATGGTTTGAGTTTATTTATCGGTGGCAATGGTTTGGGAAAAAGTACGGTTTTTGAAGTTTTAATTAAACTGCAAAAATTTATTTTAGGTGAAGATTTTTCCCTCGATCGTTATCGAGTACAAGATTTGTTTGAAAAGTCAGAACTAACGAGATGGCAAGATTCTACAGTTCAAAATTTTGAACTAGATCTAGAAGGAAATGGAGGGATTTACAAATACGTTCTCGAAATAGAACACCCAGGAAACTACAAACCGCCAAGAATGCGGATAGAAAAATTAAGTTTTAACAATAACCCTCTATTTGAGTTTGGCATTAAAACAGACGAGAGTGGAAATCCTGTAGGCCAAGCGCAGTTATATAACGACGATCCTAATCTTCAAGGAGCTTTTATTCCCTTATTTAAGTGGTCGCGTTCTGGGGTAGGTTATGTCTATGAAAGACCGGAAAATCAAAAGCTTACTTGGTTTAAAAAACGAATTGCTAATTTCTTCATAGTACGCATAAATCCAAGTTTAATGACTTCGGAAAGTTGTGAAGAGGAAAGACATCCAAATTGGGAAATGTCAAACTATGCTGCTTGGTACAGTTATTTATCTCAAGCAAACCAAGGGCAAGTAATTAAATTGACCTTGGAGTTACAAAATATTATTCCCGGTTTTGACTCGTTTCAAAATCCTAAATCTGGAGAGGCTAGAACTCTATTGGCATCTTTTAAACTGCCGACAAAAATGACTTATAAATTTGATGAATTATCTGAAGGTCAAAAGGCTTTAATTGCTCTTTACAGTTTAATTTATGCTGCGGAAGATGAAGATTTTACTTTGTGCATTGACAACCCCGAAACTTTTGTAGCATTACCAGAAATACAGCCTTGGTTAGACAAAATTGATGAGTATTTTATAGGCGAAGGCTGTCAAGTAATTCTCATTTCTCATCATCCAACCATCATTAATTATTTAGGAAATAATTCTGGTTATTGGTTCTATCGCGAAGAGAATCAAGGGGTTCGTTTTCGCCCTATAAATGATGAAGGAAAAGATGGTTTGTCGCTGGCAAAGTTGATGGAATTGGGATGGATTTATGACAAATAAAGACCTGTTTTCAGAAGTAATTATTCTTTGTGAAGATATTGACCACAAGCAATTCATAACTCAATATTTAGTTGAAAGGGGTTTAGATAAACGCAAGATTAAAAAACCTTCTAATTTGAAAGCTGGAGAAGTTAGTAATAATAATTCTTCGGTGGTCGAGCAGTATCCTGATTATGTCAAACAATACAGGCGGGATCGAAATAAAAAAAACATGGCTCTTATCGTAATGATTGATGGTGACGATAAGACTTTCCACCAGAGAATTCGTTCTTTAAATAAAGCCTTAGATGAACGGGAAGGAGACCTAAATAAAGACCTTAGACAGTCAGATGAAAAAATTGCTATTTTTGTACCCACTAGAAATATTGAAACTTGGTTTGAGTATGTTAATGGCAATAATAATTGTAACGAACAAGATGATTATAAAAATAAAAATTTGAACAAAAAAGAGAGGATTAAATTAGCAAAAGATTGCGCGACAAAATTAGCAAAGGAAATCTGTCCGCAAGGACTTCCTCCCGATGCTCCACCTTCTTTGCTTCATGCTTGTCAAGAATTGGAAAGGTTACAATTGGATTAGCTAAACTGGATAATATTTTAATCGGTAGGTTTTGATTGGGTAGCAAATTAAAAAAAAGGTGCCCGGTGCTTCTCCTACGCAGACAGTTGTCATTGAGGGACTATCAAAAAATGGGAACCTTATGTTCTCTAAAATAAAAAAAGTGCGCCATTGGTGCACAAAAATTGGACATCGAATAACTAAGGCCCAAAAAAGTGCGCCATTGGCGCACAAAAATTGGACATTGGCAAGATAATCAGCCTTGTTGCAACTCATCCAAACGGGCCAACACTTCTTGACTGTGAATTGAGGGTATGACTCCGAGGAAAATCTCGCGCAAAATTCCGTCTGGGTCGATAATAAAACTGTGCCGCATTGAGAAAAAGTTCAACCACGAACCATAAGCTTTACTAACAGTTCCATCGGTGTCTGCTAATAAGGGAAATTTTAATCCTTCGGAGTCGCAAAATTCGGCGTGGGAGTCGATATCGTCGGCACTTACTCCTAATATTTGCGCGTTTCTGGCAATATATTTGGGTAAATCTTGTTGAAATTTCCGCGCTTCTAAGGTGCAACCGGAGGTAAAGTCTTTGGGATAAAAATAAAGCACTACCCACTGACCTCGATAATCTGATAAAGAAATTTCTCCATCGCCGGTATTTGTGGGTAAGGTAAATTCTGGGGCGGGTTGGTTTAATTCTGGGAGTTTGCCGCCTAATGCTAGGGCGGCGGGGGTAAAGTTAAGGGTGGTAATTAGGGCAAGAATTGTTGTTAGGATTAGTTTGAAAAAGTTGCGACGGTCGGTCATGGTTTGAGATGATAATTTTACTTTTATTTTAGTTTAGGGACTTGTTAAAAAATAAACTACCAGTCTCTTGTAGGTTGGGCGTGCGCGAACCTCCACCCAACACCGGTATCTTATTAAATTGCAAGTCCCTTAGAGGATTTTGGGCTTTTGGTCGAGGATGGAGTTTAAATCGCTAAAGCGATTACTACGAACTGGGAGAAAAATCGCTAAAGCGATTACTACGAACTAACTTAATTGGACTACGGGGATGTTATTTAAGAGGGTTTCGTTGGTTAATAAATCGTTAACGGTGATTCTGAGAAAACGATTTTCATCCACTTGAAATAATATCTTGATTCGATCGCTCCCCGGATTTCCTGGTGGCGTTAATTTAGCAATAGTACGACCGGTGTCGGTATCGTTTAAAGTTTGCACCGAAGTTTGACTGCCAGAAAGCTGTCGAGTTACGAGGCGATCGCCGTCAAAATAAACCTCGGTTCCGCTAGTATTTGCTGCTAATTCGCCTAAAATTAATTCAATACTGGGCTGATTGTTTACCGAAGCGCCTAAAATTAATTCTACAGGTTCGTTCATGGGATAAGGTTGACCGGATTTAATTAAAGGATGCCAATTATGAGCGTTGTTTCGCCTATCCCAATAACGGATGCCATAACTATGATAAAGAAAATCTTTTACTTCTATTCCTTGAGTTAATTGTAAAGCTCCTCTGGCGATGGCTTCAAAAGGTTTTTCGTAGCGAATTTTTGGCTCTTCAAAATATTGTTTAACCCAGTTTTGTACTGCGGGAATTTGTACGGTTCCACCTACTAATAAAACGGCATCAATATCGGCAGTTTCTATTCCTTGACGGCGAGCTTGTTGCAAAACTTGAGTCATGGATTTATCGAGAGTTTCAAAAAACTGGCGTTCTTGAAGGATAAACTCGAAGCGATCGCGGTCTAATTCTAATTCGTAAGTCTCGAAATTTTCATCATCAAAATAAACTTCTTTTGCCTGCCTTTGTAAAGATAATTGAATCTTCAACCTTTCTGCCAAACGAACCGTTAAAGGAGATTTAGCTAAACCTTGAGTTTCGGCAAAATAATCTACTAACCAATTATCAAGATCCGAACCGCCTAAATTTTGCCCAAATTTTGCCAAAACTCGGGCAGTTTTGGCTTGTTGAGTTGCACTTTCAGCGAGGTATTTTTCCCCCCATTTAAGAATAAAACCCAGAGGTTTTTTTGCTGCGGAACTATCCAAACGTACTAAGGACAAATCGAGAGTACCGCCACCGAAATCTATTACTAATAAAAGTTCCCTATCTGCCAAACCATAACCTAAAGCAGCGGCGGTTGGTTCGTCTAACATTCTGACTCGTTCGACTTGCAAAGATTGAGAAACTTTACCTAACCAGTGGCGGTATGCTTCAAAACTATCGACGGGAACGGTAAAGATTAAAGATTCTACTGGGAGGGGGATTTGGCGAATGGCGGCGACAATATTAGTAAGAAATAATTCCCCCACTCGTTCAAAATCGACGATTTGGCCATCTAGCTCGGGTAAGAATCCTTTGATTTGGGTGCCGATGCCCCGTTTGAAGTTGCGGAAGAAGCGGGAGTCGGTGGCGATGTCGTAACCTTTATCGCGGACTTGTTGCCCCAGGAGGATTTTATCCTGGGCGGCGTTTTCGACGTAAACTAAGCTGGGGATTAATGGGGGGTTTGAGGCGGCGGTTAGGGATAAACCGGGTAGTTTGAGAGTTTCTGGTTGTTGGGTTGCTTGGTTTTGGCGGCAGATTACCGTGTTGCTGGTTCCGAAGTCGATGGCGATCGTCATGGTTTGTATTTGGGCGGGGTCTCAGTTCTGTCTGTTTATTATCTCATAGTTTTTGAGTATGAGGGAAATTGAGACGTTCGTAGTAATCGCTTTAGGGATTTATACCTTACTTATTTTAAATCGCTAAAGCGATTACTACAAACAATATATACTGATTCGGCACGTTTAAATCGAGACTTAAGGCTAAAGCAAATGGTTCCCAATTTTTTATAGAAATATTAGAACCTTTGAAAATACAGAGATAATCAATCCTTATCAAAAAAAATGCGGATTTTTTCTGCCAAGCTAGAGGATGTTAATAACCTTAGCAAAAATCGAAGCAACAATTAATCCAGGGTGCCTGTTTCTATTGGGTTGAAGTGATACCATAACAGGCATAAAATGATAGAAAAAAACGGTTATAACAGTCAAGTTCAGGAACGTCAAAAATACGCTAGACCCCACTATAGCTTAGGAAAAGCTTTGGCGCAACAAGGGGAATGGGACGAAGCGATCGCTTGTTATAGGAAGGCGATCGAGCGGGATCCGGATTATCCAGAAACTTATCAAAGTTTGGGAGATGCTCTGCTCAAACAGGATAAATTAGAAGAAGCGGCCAATGCTTATCAAACTGCAATTAAATTGCAGCCGGATCTGTGGGAAGTTCATCACAAATTAGCTAAACTTTTGCAAGAAAAAGGAGAGCTACAGGAGTCGGTGGCGGCTTATCAACAGTCTATCGAAATTAAGCCAGATTTCTGTTGGTCTTATAATAATTTAGGTGATACTTTAGCCAAACAGGAGAAGTGGGATGAGGCAATTGTTGCTTATCGTCAGGCAATTAAATTAAATCCCGATTTTCCTTGGTCTTATTATAAATTAGGGGATGCTTTAAGCAAAAAAGAGCAGTGGGATGAGGCTATTGCTGTTTATCGCAAAGCCATTGATTTGCAAGAAGACCTCCCAGAGATTCACGAAAAATTAGGTTATGCCTTAAAACAGCAAATTAAGTATTATTCTCAGGAAGCGATTAAGGCATATCAAAAAGCTCTTGAAGAGAAGCCGGATAATATTGAAATTTACCGGATGGCGCTGGAGATTAACGAAGAAGATATCTCCTTATATTTGCAATTAGGTACTGCCTTGGTAGCGCAAAATAAGTTGGATGAAGCTATCTCGGTTTATGAAAAAGCACTTCAAATTCAAGGGGATAATCCTCAAATTACTTTCGAGTTAGGTAAGGCTTGGGAAGCAAAAAAGGACTTAGATAAAGCGGCTCATTTTTACCGTCTTGCTCTCGATTTTAACCCGCAAATTTTTTGGGCAAATCAATATTTAGGGGCGATTTTAGCCAAACAAGATAAGTTAGACGAAGCTATTAGTTATTATCGTCGGGCAATTGAGTTAAAATCGGATGTTTTTTTGCCCCACTATCATTTAGGAGAAGCGCTGCAAAAACAAGGTAATTTTGAGGAAGCGGTGCCTTGTTTTCGTCGGGCAATTGAACTTAAGCCAGATTATTTCTGGTGTCACCATCACTTGGGTAAGGCTTTAGCAGAACAGGGTAATTTTGAGGAAGCAATAACTTGTTTGCGGGAGGCTATTCGCCTAAAACCCGGTCTTTCTTGGTCTTATTTTCATTTAGCTGAGTGTTTGGTAGCAGTAGAACAATTCGACGAGGCAATTGACTGTTTTAGAAAGGCTCTTAAACTTAAATTAGAGTTTCACTGGGTTTATGAAAAGTTAGGAGAGGCTTTAGAAAAACGGGGAGATTTTGAGGAAGCTTTTGAATGTTTTTACAAAAGCATTCAACTGAAACCAGATGCTTTGTTGCTGTACAATAAAGCGTTGAAACTTAAATCCAACGTTCCGGAAATTTACTTCGAGTTTGGCAATGCTTTAGTACAAAAAGACCGGATTTTAGAGGCAATTGTTGTTTATCAAATTGCTTTAGAAATTAAACCAGATTTTCTGGAAGCACATTTAAAGTTAGGTCAAGTTTTAGCTAAAGAAAATAAACATTTGCCAGCGGCTTTATGTTTCCAAAAAGCTGTAGAATTGAACCCGGAATCGTCTTGGCCTTATCACTATTTGGGCGAAGTTTTGTTAAAACAGGGTGAAGTAGATAGAGCGATCGCTTCTTTGGAAAAAGCTGTTGAGTTAAAACCGGATTACTCCTGGTCTTATTATTATTTAGGACAAGCTTTTACAGAGCAAGGTAAAAGTGGGAAAGCTATTGACTCTTATCGTCGGGCGATCGAGCAAGATGCTAATAATTATGCCTACCACTATCAACTCGGTCAAGCGCTTGCTGAAAAGGGTAAAACTGATAAGGCAATGGGCTGTTATCGTCGAGCAATTCAATTAAATTCAGAACATTTTTGGTCCTATCATTCTTTGGCAAAATGTTTGGAAAAACAGGGGCAGCTAGATGAGGCATTTACCTATTATCGCAAGGCCATAGAAATTAATCCAAATATTTCTGTTTTCTACCATTCTTTAGGTAAAGCACTCACTGAAGATGGGTTGTTATTTCAAAGAATTGCCGATTGCCAACAGGCAATTCAATTACATCAAGATGTGCCGGGAATTAAGGAAAAACTGGAGGAAGCTCTCGGCAAACAAAGTCAAATAGATGAAGCAATTTATTGTTTCCGCAAGGCAATCGAATTAGACCCTGATTTCGGGGCTAATTATAAATATTTGGGAGATGCTTTAACCAATCAAGGTCAAATTCAAGAAGCAATTTTATCTTATCAAAATGCCTGTCAGAAAAAGGCGATCGCTCTGAAACCGGAGTTGGCTAATTTGCCATGGAATTTAGGCAAGGGAAGAAACCCAGATTTTATCATTATTGGCGATGTCAAATGCGGCACTACTTCTTTATATGAATACCTGGTAGAACACCCGCGAATTATGCCGGCGGCTACTAAAGAAATCTGCTTTTTCGACCTCAAATTTAATAACGGCATCGATTGGTATAAGAGCTATTTTCCCCCAGAAATAGAGGGAGAAAAATATTTATCTGGGGAAGCTTCTCCAGGATATCTAGTTCACTACGATGCTTGCCAGCGAATTTTTAATTTATGTCCGGAAACTAAGTTAATCGTACTGATGAGGAATCCTATAGACCAGGTGGTGTCTTACTACAATATGAAAGTCAGACACGGTTACGAACAACGGTCTTTAGAGGAAGCATTTACTAAGGAAATTGAAACTTTAAAGACTGCCACGGAGTCTGAGTTAGTTAGCGGGATTCATTGGCAAGCTTTTAATTATGTTTCTGTCGGTCTTTACGTTTATAAATTGAGGAAATGGCTGCAAACTTTCCCCAAAGAGCAATTATTAATCTTAAGAAGCGAGGATTTGTTTGAAAGGACAGAATTAACTGTCGATCGCGTTTTCGATTTCTTAGGAGTGCCTGCTTATAAATTGCGGGAATATCCCCAACATAATTCTGCTTCTTATTCTTCTATTGACGAGTCGATGCGGCAAATGTTAACTGAATATTTCCAACCGCATAATGAGAAACTAGAAGAAGAAACTGGCATTAAATTTGATTGGGAATAGTTTGTAGTAATCGCTTTAGCGATTCGCCGTTTGTAGTAATCGCTTTAGCGATTCGCCGTTTGTAGTAATCGCTT
>CAZUCT010000224.1:0-9733 GCA_964619285.1 uncultured bacterium
GGTTGCTAAAGAGCGTTGAATTAAGTTTTTCATTGTTTTTGTCCTTGTTGTTGTAAGTTTGCTTGTTGTTTGGTTATTACTAATTTATTCGGATTAAACTCAGTGCGGTGGAGGTTATGTGCTAGTTTTGTTACCTGCACCCTCGCTCCTAGACTTGGGTATCTCAGAAACCCGGTTTTTTGGGGTATCAACCCGGTTTTTTCAAAAAACCGGGTTTCTAGACCGGCTGACCCCTTGGAGACAATTGAGAAGTTGTCATCAGAATTACCTGCCTCTGAGCAGCATCTCGATGTAACGCTTCCAGGCTTGCATATCGCTCCTGTCGATGGTATCTCGCGACTGGGAAGGCGTTTCGTTGCGAGATGCGGGAGGTGCGGGAGGTGCTGGGGGTGGGGGAGGAGTGGGTCGCCCGGGCCGAGAGGCGGCGGGAGGGGCTGGAGGAGGTAGGGGCCGAGATGGTGCGGGTGCGGGTTGGGTGGAAACTGGCCGGGGCGCTGGTTGTTCGTAGGTCGGTTGGGATGAAGCAACATAATTATCGTTGCTAAAATAGAAGTGACCGAGAACTTTGCCGCTATAGGTGCGTTTGGTGAAGCGCCAGCCGGGTTCTAGCTTAATTTTCATAAAGCCGTTAGTCAGTCCGCCAGTGCGACCGATTAAAATCTTTTGGCCGCTAGATACTGCATACAACCGCACTTCGCCGCCGACGTTTTGCAGGCTCAAGTTATGAGTGAGGGCCAAGTCGTTGTCGTTAACGCGAACGGAGTAGCCGTTGCTGTCGGTGGCACGTCCGCAAATACCGGAGAAGTTGAAGTTGAGTAATAAAGGATCCACTGCAACGGGGCTGTATCCGCTTTCGCCCCAGCAAGCGCGGGCGTTAGATTGTTGTTCTAAAACTAAGAGCTTGTAACCTTGATAGCCTTGAGTGTTTAGGGGTTGAGCGACGGCGATGACGTCGTTTTGGTTGACTGGGGTTTCGTCGAACTGGTAGGCTGCTTTAGCTGGGGTGAAGGTGCTGAGGCTGACGAAAGCGACGGTGCCGAGGGCGGTTAGGGAGCGTTGGATTAGGTTTTTCATTTGCTTGTCCTTTGATTTAGTTGTACTGTTATTAATGTATGCGGGTAGATTTCTCTGGGGTGTCGGTTGGGTGCTACTTTTGCGATCGCACCCTCCAAGTTACGAAAACTGGGGGAATTTCTTCGATAATGAGGAGACAATTAAAAGGCTGTCACTGGTTCGGAAGAAATTTGGGGGAGGAGGACCATTTCACTGTAAAGGTAGGGATTTTGGTTATCTGGAACCTTGAGGGTGAAATGGCAAGCTCCCACTTTATCTAACTGACTTTAGGAGAAGTTGTAGGAACTCTTGCCATGTTTCTACATCTGCTTGGCGCACCTCTTCAGGAAACTTTTGGGGAGGTTTTTTAGCTGTGGGTGCCGGTTTGGGGGCGGGGCGTGGGGAAACCTCTGGCACTTCGACCTTCACTGGTGCCGGTGCCGGTGCCGGTGCCGGTGCCGGTTGTCGGTAAACCGGTTCGGCAGAAGCAACATAATTATCGTTGCTCAAATAGAAGTGACCGAGAACTTTGCCGCTATAGGTGCGTTTGGTGAAGCGCCAGCCGGGTTCTAGCTTAATTTTCATAAAGCCGTTAGTCAGTCCGCCAGTGCGACCGATTAAAATCTTTTGGCCGCTAGATACTGCATACAACCGCACTTCGCCGCCGACGTTTTGCAGGCTCAAGTTATGAGTGAGGGCCAAGTCGTTGTCGTTAACGCGAACGGAGTAGCCGTTGCTGTCGGTGGCACGTCCGCAAATACCGGAGAAGTTGAAGTTGAGTAATAAAGGATCCACTGCAACGGGGCTGTATCCGCTTTCGCCCCAGCAAGCGCGGGCGTTAGATTGTTGCTCTAAAACTAAGAGCTTGTAACCTTGATAGCCTTGGGTGTTAAGAGGTTGAGCGACGGCGATGACGTCGTTTTGATTGACTGGGGTTTCGTCGAACTGGTAAGCTGCTTTAGCTGGGGTGAGGGTGCTGAGACCTACGAAAGCGGCGGTGCCGAGGGCGGTTAGGGAGCGTTTGATTAAGTTTTTCATTTTGTTTGTCCTTTCCTTTGCTTAACTGTCTTTAATGTAGTCGGGCTTTCTTGCCGGATGTGCCAGTGGTGTGCTACTTTGTTTAACCGCACCCTTGTCAGAGTGGTTTTGTTTGGCTGTGTTGTTGTTATTAGGTTTAAGAGCCTGCAGACAATTGGTAGGTTGTCACCACTGGACCATTTCTTTTAGAAGATTTAATAGTCTTTCTATTTATTTAGGGCTTGCTGTTAGGGCGTGCGGGCCCTTTGTTAAAGCCCTAGTTTGTTTTTACGAAGCATTAGTTGAGTCCTCCTTATTAACTATGGATTTTGTTTGCTTGTCTCTACTGTAAAAAAATCGACTAGCCCCCCGTGGAGAATATTAGGAACTTAAAAAGAAAGTTTTAAATTTGTTGGGATTAATTCTAAAAAGCCTTGATTTCCTTGGTTTTGGTTTTTTTAGTCGCACTCTGCGGGCCCGGGTGCGCTAACGGCGTTAAGTTCGGGAAAGTTTGTTATCTTCGGTAAAATCGTTTAAGATAGATAACTGCGGTTTAAATCTTAGGTTTTAATTGCCTCACTAGAGGACCGATGAAGAAACCCGGTTTTTTAGAAAAACCTGGTTTCTGGGATACCGAGGTCGCTTTTTACAGCTCCATGCTGGGAGAAACCGGAAAAAAACGCCTGGGCTAACAGGCGAGACGCCTGTTCTACAAAATATGGTTGTAAAATACAAAGGAGAAACATTATGCACTCAACAATCGAAAACTCAATGGGTAAAATAACCACAAGTTTAGTAATAACCAATCGTGCGGACCAGGCGATCGCCTCTCGGGGCTTTATGGCTGCGGAGGAAGTGCGCTCCATCGTTTTAAACGATGTTTTAGTGGATACGGGAGCAACTACTCTCTGTTTGCCACCCAAGGCGATCGCCGAATTAGGACTGGAACTTCTCAAGGAAGTGGATGTAATGACTGCCACTGGTTTTAGTAAAGCCCGCATTTTTCAAGATGCCAAGATTTCCCTACTCGGACGGGAGGGCACTTTTGAATGTTTGGAACTTCCCGGCGGCAGGGATGCTTTATTAGGAGTCATCCCCCTGGAAACTTTAGGCATCGAACTCGACTTGCAAAACCAACAGTTAAAAGTGTTGCCTATTAGTTCCAGTCAGACTTATCTCACGATTTTGTAGTACCTCAGAAACCCGGTTTTTTGAAAAAACCGGGTTTCTTGACCAGCCGTAGTAGCGCGGCACAGCTAAAATTGTGGGTAATTTGACGAGTACGTTAGTACCCTTCGTGGGTCTGGGCCCGGTCGCGAACGGGGACGTAAAGCCCTCCGGGCCGCTTCGCGAACGCACTGATTTTTTTACCCACAATTCCATTACCAACTACCAACTACCAAAAAAAACCATGTCAAAAGCAAAACGCGATCGCGGTCGGATCCTATCCGTCTCCGGTCTCAAAAAACTCAACGATGCCATCGAACTTTGGAAACAACATAACAACCTCCGAGGCACTCTGGCAGAACTCGAAGGGGAATCTGGCGTCGGTTCCGATACTATCAGTAAAATCCGTCAAGGTCGCGCCGGGGCCGATGTTAGCAAAATTCAACAGTTGTTCGCGACTTTTAACTTAAAACTGGAAGACTCCGATTATTATTCTGCCAAAGAGGAACGAGAACAAACAGAAGCGACGGAACCCGTAGAAGTGACGCCAGAATTGATGGCAAACGTTAGCGCCAGGGTATTTCTGAGCTATCGCGATCGCAACCCGGATACGGAATTGGCGCGGCAGTTTGAAACCGCCCTCACTGCTGCGGGGCATCGGGTGTTTCTGGCGGGCGATCGCATCCGTCTGGGAGATAACTGGTTCCGCAAGGTTAACGAAGAATTGCAAGAATGCGATTATTTGCTCCTGCTGCTGCCGCCCTATTCGGAACAAAGCGAGTTATTGGCCTACCAAGTGCAACTGGCCAAGGAATTGCAGGAGTCGAGGAGCGATCGCAAACCGATTTTACTACCCATCCGCGTCGGTTTCCCTCTCAGCGAACCCCTCAACCACGACCTCCGAGGTTATCTCTACCGCATCCAACAGCGGGAGTGGCAGTCTTCTGCGGACACCCCAGACCTAATCAAAGAAGTTCTCACTTTATTAGCATCCGTAGTGCCGCCGCCGGTCTTCGACGACGACTGGATCGTACCGCCGGTAGTTGGCGGCGACGATGCCCTTCCAGCAGTAGCCGCCGAACCGGAATTACCCGGGGGACAAGTCGACGTCGCATCTCCTTTTTATATAGAACGTCCTCCTATCGAGGAAAGATGCGAGCAAGCGATATTACAACCCAGCGCTTTAATCAGAATAAAAGCACCCCGACAAATGGGCAAAACTTCTTTAATGGCTCGCATTTTGCACCGCGCTTCTAAAGAAGGTTATCGCACCGTCGACCTCAGCTTTCAACTATTAGATAAAGGAGTATTTAGCAACCTCGATAAATTCTTAAAATGGTTTTGCGCTTACGTCGGTCGCGAGTTGCGAGTTCCCAATCAATTAGACGATTATTGGGACGATATTTTCGGCAGCAAAGTTAACTGTAAAGATTACTTCGAGAAATATTTGCTAGCCCAAATTGAGACTCCTTTAGTATTAGGATTAGACGAGATAGACCGAATTTTTGAATACGCCGATATTGCCGAAGACTTTTTTGGTTTATTGCGGGCGTGGCACGAGGAATCTAAACGGCGGGCGATTTGGAAAAAACTCCGTTTATTAGTAGTACATTCCACGGAAGTTTACATTCCCATGAATATCAATCAATCCCCGTTTAACGTCGGTTTGCCTATAGAATTACCGGAGTTTAATGCCGAACAAGTTAAGGATTTGGCAGCGCGACACCATTTAAAATGGTCCGATAGCGAAGTGGAACAATTAATGGCAATAGTGGGAGGTCATCCTTATTTAGTTCGCGTGGCGTTATATCATATTGCCCGGCAAGATTTAAGTTTGGCAGAACTGCAAGAAACGGCTATTAGCGAAGGGGGAATTTATAGCGACCATTTGCGCCGACATTTGTGGAATTTGCAGGAAGTAAAGGAGTTAAAAGCGGCGATGAAAGAGGTAGTTAATGGGGAGAATGGTAAGGCGCAATTAAAGGGAATGTTGGCGTTTAAATTAGATAGTTTGGGTTTGGTGAAATTGGCAGGAAACGAATGTTATGCCCGGTGCGAGTTGTATCGGCAATATTTTCGATTGCATTTGTAGAAATATCTCAGAAACCCGGTTTTTTGGAAAAACCGGGTTTCTTGATTGGGGGAATACTGCCGCCACGCAGCGATCGCCTTTTTAATTGGCCATTAAATTTTTTTTGCTAACGCTTGCATATTTGTCAAAAATCGTGTTAACCTGTAAGTGTGGGAAAAGGTGGGCGTCGATAGGGTGGTTCGGACATGGGCCACTTTTGGTAAGCGTCTTCTTTTCGCAGCAGTAGCTAATTATGTCGAGAGCGAAGAAACCGAGATGACTAATATATCCGTTCAATCCGATCCACCGCTTTCACCCGGGCAAACTCTGCCCACTATGTACGACTTGCCTAGCGAAAACCCGGAGGAACCTGGTTTGCCTGATGACTTTCACTATTTACAAGCGGTGCTTTTGCGCTTAACTTTTCAGCCACTCAACTGGTATCCAGATCTAGTTTTTAGCGGCTGCGACCTCAATCTCTATTATTATGGTAAAAATCCCAATTGGTACAAGCGACCGGATTGGTTTGGGGTGGTGGGAGTGCCTCCTTTATACCAGGGGCGAGATTTGCGCTTGAGTTATGTGGTTTGGCAAGAGGAAGCGGCCCCTTTGGTTATAGTAGAGTTGCTGTCCCCGGGTACGGAGGATGACGATTTAGGCAAGAAAGTGCGGGAGTTGGGAAAACCACCGACAAAATGGGAAGCTTACGAGCGCATTTTGCGGGTGCCTTATTATGTGGTTTTCAGTCGCTATACCAACCAGATGCAGGCGTTTTGTTTGGTGGGCGATCGCTACCAACCGGCAGAGTTGAGAAACGGACGTTTGTTGATTCCCAGTATCGATTTGAGTCTGGGTTTGTGGCAAGGGAGTTACAGTAATATCGATCGCCTCTGGTTACGCTGGATGACTCTGGATGGCAATTTGATTTTGACTCCAGAGGAGGATGCCACCGAGGCCAAACAGGAAAACGATCGCCTCAAGGCCCGTTTGCGGGAGTTGGGTATCGATCCCGACGAGGTGAGTTAAAAAGAACTCAAAAAACTTCAGAAACCCGGTTTTTTGAAAAAACCGGGTTTCTAGAAAACCCCAACCCACCGCCAAACTTCAGAGGCGATAATGGTCGATAACTGCTTTAATTCTATTGGGAGAAGGGATGCCCGAAGCGGAGATTTCAATATCTCCAGTTCCCGCGCTGGCGATTTTGATAGTGCCGATATCAAAAACACGCTGCATCGGATTTTGGCTAATTTGAATGTTTCTAACGTGGGAATGCATCACCTCGTTAGTATGTCTGCTGAGGATTCCTTGTTGTAAAATAGTGCGTTTGTCGGTGACGATTAAAGTTGTATTTTGATTTTTTATCCACCAAGTAAGTAGAATAAAAAGTCCCGCACCAAAAAATAGAATTAGCACTAACGAGAGAAGAAATAAAAGCGGATTGCTTCTCCACATACTCGGATGAACTCGATAACTTTCTGTTTCCATTTGTCAGCTCCTTTTCTATTTTGAAAATTGTAGGTTGGGTGAAGTGAAACGGAACCCAACATCGCTTATAAACCACATACATTTTTGGGTATCCCAGAAACCCGGTTTTTTGAAAAAACCGGGTTTCTTAACCGCCCGTTCCACAAACCGCTACAACTCTACAAAATTCCCGCCTATTCCGATAAAGCTACTTTTCATCCCCCAAGCATCGGTGGAATAAACGCTAAAAATGACATAGTTTTTGTGACGGGTATAACCGCCGATAATCGGTTGCATCGTCCCTGGGGGTAAAGGGGCGATCGTCGCACAACCGACTTTTGTCATGTTAGATATCTGACCGTCTTGGCAATAGTTATCCTTTATCTGCCAGACCAAATGTTCCGTATATGCTTCTTTACTGGGATTGGTAATTGCCAGAATGCCGGCGATCGCTCCCAAAAATACCCCTATCTTTAAAAGATTGTTCATAACTACCTCCCTCCATTGGTGGTTGTGTCTATTTATTAGGATACCAAAAAAAAATTGATGTAATACCAAAATTAGTCGCGGTAATACATCATTAATAACTCAACTCCGTAGGGCGCGCGCTGCCAGTATTTCAGAAACCCGGTTTTTTGAAAAAACCGGGTTTCTCGACCGATTATCGGATGCGCACTTACCACCTAACAACTAACCGTACAACTCGGGGCAAAATTCTATACGACTAAAGTCGTTACTACGAACGGGCTACAAACTAACCGTACAGCTCGGGACAAATTTCTCGGCCCCACTCGGGCAAACCGGCCTCTGGATTTTCCAATTGAGTGTCGAGTAATTGAATAATACCCGGCATTTTATGCAACAAATCGAAAACTACAATATTGCAAGTATTTGAGTTTTTATCTAAAAACGCGCGGGCATTAGCATCGAGGTTGAGATAAAAACTCGGGTCGCGATTGACGTCGCTGCCAAACCCGATTATTACTACTTTTAATTCGTCTTGACTGTTGAGCTTGCGACAAGTATTTTCGATATAGCTAACAAAAGCATCGCGATCGTCGAGGGCCCCATCGGTATAAATAACTATAAACCCTCCTTGATTTGGTTCTCGAACGCTCAACCAGCGATCGACAATTTGTTGAAAAGTTGGAGTTATAAAAGTATTACTATCGGGCTGATTTTCCTCAAACAAATCCTGCACTTCCGAATCGTCGTAAATGGGGCGAATTACAGAAGAAGGACGATTGGGGCTAAAAAAAGTTACTGTAACTTCATCGCAAATTTTTTCCCCATTCATTCCTTGATGGTTGAGAATATTATAAACGTGACCCTCTATAGCTTCAGCGATCGCCTTCCAGCGCCTTTCTTTGTTAAATAACTCATCCCTTCGCGCCATAGATCCGCTTTGGTCGATTAGCATATAAACTTTGCGATCGTAAATTTTTTTACTAGGCATATAACTTCTCCTTTGGTTGAGCTTTTCCTGAGTTGTTTTTACCCATTTTCGGGTAAATATTTCTGCGTAAATCGGGTTAGTTATTACTAAAAATTTATCTGTTTTAATAACCAATCCCGACATTAATAAATCCCTTTGAGCGGCACTGTTTCCTCTATATTCGCAAATTTGACCGTTCGTTATGCGATCGTACAAATTTAGAGCGTACAATTTCCGCTCTATCTGTTCCAAAGAATCGCCGAAAAAATAATCTTCAATGCTTTGGAAATGAGACTTAATTTCCTCCCTATTTCTCCAATCTGTATTTGTTACTAACTCCTCAAGCCAAACTTGAATATTAGTATCTTGGCTTATTCTACCTCCTTTGGTTCCCAAAAAACATAAAGATTTTGTTAAGAACGGTTGCCCTCCCGTCTGGCATAAAATCTCGTCCAATAATGCCTCTGGATTGTTACTAGCATTTTTTAGTCCAGCTAGCAAGGGCTCGCAGTCCCCCCCAAAGTTTTCTAACTTAATCTCTGTCCCTAAAGAAGCATAATTCGGGTCGGAAAACAAGTCCAAAGGATTCTCGGTCCCTAACAAGACAAAAGTTAACTTTTGTAAAGATTCGTCTCCAGATTGAAACAAACTTTTAATGGTGTCCAAAACCCTGCGGTTAATCTTCCATTCTCTTAACTTTTGAACGTTATCAATAAAAAGGACTACTTGACATTTAACCAGCTTTTTAAATATTTCTTGAAGAAAGTTTTGGAACCGTTGGTGGGGCGCTTGTAATTCTGCCTCCCGCCAAAACTTATCCAAGGTTTCAACTAAGTTCGTGGCCTCCTTGCTTAAATTTTCACAAATTTTAGTTAGCAATTCCAAATAAAAATCCGATTCGGAAAAAGTTTTTGCCGAAAGTCTCAGGCGAAATTGAAAACATTTATAACCTTCTTTAGCAAGTCGGTTGGCGGTTTTTTTCATCAAACAAGTCTTCCCTGTTTGGGGAGGGGCTAAAACGTAGGCAAGGCGGAGAGGAACTTCGGCAGCTTTAATAAAATTAAAAAGCTCCTCATCAGCTTTTCTTTCGACATAATTAGAAAAGTCCTTTGCCAAAAGTTCCTCCTCCTCTTTTTGTTCTTCCCCGCTAAATTTTTTCGCTAAATCTTGCAGAAATTTAAACATTTATAGTTAATTAAATTGGTGTTTTTTACTAAAAAAAAGAACTATGCCGGTCAAGAAACCCGGTTTTTCCAAAAAACCTGGTTTCTGAGGACAATATGCCGGTCAAGAAACCCGGTTTTTCCAAAAAACCTGGTTTCTGAGGACAATACCTTCGCCATATTACCGCAGGTAAGGCCATTGCGAAACGAAACCTAACCTACAAGAAAATGGCGTTCCTCCCCCGCCAGAAACCGGGTTTTTTCAAAAAACCCGGTTTCTTAAATCTCCATGCTGGCGAAGGTATTGATTCAAAAAACCCGGTTTCTTAAATCTCCATGCTGGCGAAGGTATTGATTCAAAAA
>CAZUCT010000224.1:9833-12192 GCA_964619285.1 uncultured bacterium
ACCCGGTTTCTTAAATCTCCATGCTGGCGAAGGTATTGTTGCCCCCACCCCGCTTATTACAAATCGTTATCGAGATTGGCAAAATACTCGTTAACAGATTTAAACCATCTCGAAACCTTCTGTCCGAACGTAGATAAAGAGAATTTCTCTTTAGGTTGAGATTCAGAAATTTCCGTCCAACCGTCGCTACCTACAAGTTTAGATAAACCGCGCCAAATATTAGCCTCCGCCAAAGTTTCCATCTTCTTAAAACCCGTCACTACCACCAAAGGTTCCGTTTCTGGCGGCAATTTACAGCGCTTAATTTCTTCTGCCAGTTGCGCCCTCAATTCGGGAGAATTGATGCCGATTTTCTTAGTTAAATCTGGCGCTTCGGTAGGAGAAACTTCTGCGGTTTCTTCTCCAGAAACAACTGTCTTTAATTGGGAGAAAGAAACGTAAAAACCGCCATCGATAAAATTGGTGTAAATGTTGTCTTCCTCTGGCGAAGAAGTTTTCGCATCTGGAGGCAAATAAATTTCTTTTGCCCGAGTTAAACTCAGTTCTAACTTTTTGTCAATCTCGACAAACTCTTGAAATTTAACCGATTTGCCTTCCGCAAAATTGCCGACAGTTTTCTCCGGCAAGTTTAGGGCCTCTGCCAACTCTTTGTTGCTTGAAAAATCGCTCTTTTCAATAGCAACTTTAACCTGGTCGATATCCTCTGGATAAACCCGCAAAAAATCGGGATTTTTTAACAGTTCCACCGCCGCACCAATTTCCGCAGTTAGCAACTTCCGTTGTTCCTCGATTAAAGCGCGGGCCGCTAACTGGCATAACGCAAATTCATCCTCCCCAGAATTAACCGTCACAAATGCCAAATCGATTCTAATTTGGCGGTTGATAATATCCAGGCGATTTTCCGGTTCGATGCCAGTAATTAATAAGAGCAATCTTTCCTCTGGAAGCCTTTCTAAAATTATCGATGGAGAGCTACTCTCGATTAAAGAAATAGCCTTTTTAGAAAGAGGAGGAATGTCAGATTTAACCGTTCCATCTTCGAGAACTTGCACCCAACAATAATCCTTATCTTGGTCGTAACCGCGACTTTGAACGTAAATATCCATAGCTTTTTTGTCCTCCATTGTCTTCTTATTTTATCTTTAACCAGTCCTTACCTTGCAAGATATTAAAACCATCGGTAGTTTTGCGAGTTGTCACAAATTGCTTAACAGCTTGCTCGAAAATACTTTCTTGCTGAAAAGCATTTCTAATGGTTTTTAAAATGACCGATCGCTCGTATAGTTGTGCCTGGTTGTGCAGGTTCAGTAAAAAGCTCAAAAGATATCGCAATAAATGGTCGTTATCTTGAGGATTATAACTGTCGCTGCTGTTATTTTTCCTGAACACAAACCGAGGTTTAAAGTTCTCTAAATAAAACCGAGAGAAATACAAGCATCCCACCGTTTGTACTGGCGCAGTCACTACAGCTATTTTATCCTTACGACTCGGATCGCTGAGGAATTTTAGCAACGGCGCATACTTATCTTTAATACATCCCAAAAGCTTAACCGCCCCCTCGGGAGTTTGAACGTAAGTTTCGCACTTCACCGGTGTCAAAATCACCAATTTAGGCTCGTCCAAACGAGTGTAAGCGGCCTTAAACAACTCCAGAATTTCCTCTGGATGATTCCTCGCTTCATGCCACTTGCCGCTATCCTTTCTCAGATTCCAATTTTTATTATTTAAAGGATCCGGCTGGTGGGGTTCGATCGCCGCCGGACTATCTATAGAAAGGATAACCGCCGCCGACTCCCGCAACAATTTTTTCAGATATTCTCGCCCCACGGGATTGTTAGATAAAACGTAACTCCCCGGATAATCTCGGAAAGTCAACCGCAGTAACTCGCTTCCTTTTTTACCTTGGCTTTTTTTGCGCAAATCGAAAGTAAATTTAGGCAAAGAATCCGGACCGGCAACTGCAGAAGTTCCAGCAATTCCTCGGGCGCCTTCTTTAGCTGTAATTTCGTCTCCCATACTCTTAAGTTCTTCGAGATTTTTTTGAAGAATTTCTTCAGTGGTAGAGTCGGGGGTAAATTCAAAGTTTACCTCTTTATTAATCTGTTTAAATTGTTCGTAAATCGAGGTTAAAAGAGTAGTTTTTCCTACCCCAGATGCCCCTAACATTGTCGTGACAATTTCATTCATAATTTGAGTCCTCTCGATTGGTTTGGTTTAGTTCGTAGTAATCGCTTCAGCGATTGAGTTTGTAGTAATCGCTTCAGCGATTGAGTTTGTAGTAATCGCTTCAGCGATTTAGATCGAATCGCTAAAGCGATTACTACGAACATCGCTAAAGCGATTACTACGAACATCGCTA
>CAZUCT010000225.1:0-12148 GCA_964619285.1 uncultured bacterium
TGTAAGAATCGCTGAAGCGATTACTACGAACTTGATGTAAGAATCGCTGAAGCGATTACTACGAACTTAATTGCTTCAACCCTTCGACTTCCTCTAAAGTCAGCTCCCGCCACTCCCCCAGGGACAAACTTTCCAAGCGCAACTCGCCAATAGCAACTCTCACTAAACGCAAAGTCGGAAACCCCACTGCAGCAGTCATCCGCCTCACTTGTCGGTTGCGACCTTCGGTGAGGGTCATTTCTAACCAGGCGGTAGGGACGTTTTTGCGAAATCTGATGGGGGGTTCTCGGGGCTGCAGTTCGGGTTCTGCTGGCAGCAATCTAACTTTGGTGGGGCGAGTGCGATAGTTTTTGATTTCTATGCCTTGGCGCAGTTGGTTAATTGCTCTTTCGTCGGGGATGCGATCTACTTGCACCCAGTAGGTCCGGGGATGGGCAAATTTGGGGTCGGCGAGTCGGTGTTTGAGGGGTCCGTCGTCGGTCAGCAGCAACAGTCCTTCGCTGTCTAGGTCCAGTCGTCCCACCGAATACACTGAGGGAATGTCGATGTAATCTTTGAGGTTGCCGCGTTGGGGGGCGTTTGGGTCGTTGTCTGTGAATTGGCAGAGAACGTTGTAGGGTTTGTAGAAAAGGATGTATTTGTAGGGCATCTTAATTTTGAAGAAAACCAACAATTCAACGCCTTTTGTTAATTGTCAATTGTTAATTGTTAGTCGGTCATTTTTTATGGTGTTTTTGCATCTAACATTCCGTCCGCTTCTTCTTGTTCCCGAATTGCGGTTTCGATTTCTTCTGGATATGCCTTGGCATAAGCCCAGGCATTAGCTAAGTCAGTACAAGTTAGCGTCGGATATGACTTTAAGAGTTCAATTTCGCTGACACCTAAGCGACGATAACTTACTAACAACCACACGGGAATGCGAGTATTTCTGATACAAGCATCGCCGCCCATCACTCCTGGGGTTTTGTTAATCTCCTGCCAGTTGTCAGCGAGACTTTCGGCTAATATCTGGATGGCTTCCGCTTTTTCTGCCGGGGTTAAAGCTAATAGTTGAGATTCTAATTCTTTGACTGTCATAGTGGTTTGATTTGTTAATAGTTTGTTTGTTAATGGTAAGGTGCCAGAAGGAGCGATCGCTTAACCCGATCGCCCAGAAACCCGGTTTTTTCAAAAAACTGGGTTTCTTCAACAACCTAACTTACTTCATCGGGATCGATACCCAACTCCCGCAAACGGGCCTTGAGGCGATCGTTTTCTTCCTTGGCATCGGCGGCCTCTTGTTTTGCTGCCGTTGCCTCCTCCTCTGGAGTCAAAATCAAATTTCCATCCAGAGTCATCCAGCGCAACCAAAGTCGGTTGATATTACTGTAACTTCCTTGCCACAAACCCAGACTCAACTCGATACTAGGAATCGACAAACGTCCGTTTCTCAACTCTGCCGGTTGGTAGCGATCGCCCACCAAACAAAACGCCTGCATCTGGTTGGTATAGCGACTGAAAACCACATAATAAGGCACCCGCAAAATGCGCTCGTAAGCTTCCCATTTTGTCGGTGGTTTTCCCAACTCCCGCACTTTCTTGCCTAAATCGTCATCCTCCGTGCCCGGAGACAAAAACTCTACTATAACTAAAGGTGCAACTCCTTCTTGCCACACCACATAACTCAAGCGCAATTCTCGCCCTTCATATAGAGGAGGCACTCCCACCACGCCAAACCAATCCGGTCGTTTGTACCAATTCGGGTGTTTGGGATTATAGTAGAGATTGAGGTCGCAGCCGCTAAAAACTAGATCTGGATACCAGTTGAGCGGTTTAAAAGTTAAGCGCAAAAGCACCGCTTGTAAATAGTGAAAATCGTCAGGCAAACCAGGTTCCTCCGGGTTTTCGCTAGGTAAATCGTACATAGTAGGCAAAGTTTGCCCGGGGGAAAGCGGTGGATCGGATTGAATGGATATATTAGTCATCTCGGTTTCTTCGCTCTCGACATAATTAGCTACTGTTGCGAAAAGAAGACGCTTAACAACTGTGGCCCGCGTTCCAACCACCCTATCGGCGCCCACCTTTTCCCATGATTACAAGTTAACACGACTTTTGACAAATATGCAACCTTTCGTCAAGAGAATTTTTTGGCCAATAAAAAAGGCGATCGCCCCAACAAAAATAGAGCAATGTGGTTTTATTTGTTAATATTTTAAACTCTAGTAAGGTGCGCGGTGCGCACCCTACCGATAAAAAACCTCAATCCCGTAGAACAGGCATCTTGCCTGTTCTATTCCTCCTCATCACTAACAGCTTTTGGCGGACGTTCTTGCAAAGCTGCAGCCAAATATTCTCCCGTATAAGACTCGGAACAAACTGCCACATCTTCGGGAGTTCCGCTAACAATTATTTCCCCTCCTTTATCTCCCCCTTCCGGCCCTAAATCGATTATCCAATCCGCACAACGAATTACGTCTAAATTGTGTTCTATTACCACAATAGAATTGCCCTTATCCGTCAGCCTTTGCAATACGTTTAACAACTGATGCACGTCATAGAACGATAAACCGGTCGTCGGTTCGTCGATTAAATAAATCGTTCTTCCCGTGGCCCTGCGGGATAATTCCGTTGCTAATTTCACCCGCTGCGCTTCCCCACCAGATAAAGTGGGTGCCGGCTGTCCTAAATGAATATAACCCAACCCAACATCGACTAAAGTTTGCAGGCGAGTTGCCGCCCTGGGAATGTTTTTAAATACTTTATCAGCTTCCTCCACTGTCATGTTTAAAACATCGGCAATTGAATGACCTTTATATTTAACCTGCAAGGTTTCTCGATTGTAACGCGCCCCCTTACAAACGTCGCATCGAACGTAAACATCGGGCAAGAAATTCATCTCAATAACGTTAACTCCTTGCCCCCCACAAGCTTCGCAACGTCCCCCTTTTACATTAAAAGAAAATCGTCCCCGTTGATAGCCCCTAGCTTTAGCTTCTATGGTTTGGGCAAACATCTCTCTAATAATGTCGAAAACTCCCGTATAAGTGGCGGGGTTGGAACGAGGAGTTCTGCCAATAGGAGATTGGTCGATAACAATTGCTTTATCAATTTCTATTAATCCTTTAACCTTGCCTAACTCTTTAGGAAAAGGTACGTTTCGGCTGAGATGGTGTTGCAATGCAGGATAAAGTAACTCGTTCATTAAAGTAGATTTGCCCGAACCGGAAACCCCCGTAATACAGACAAATTTTCCTAAAGGAATCTCGACATTTATATTTTTTAAGTTGTTCCGATGGCAATTTTTTAAAACCAAAGATTTACCGTTGCCATTTCTTCTTTTTGCCGGAGTTTCGATAACTTTTTTTCCCGATAAATAAGCCCCAGTCAGCGAGTTTTTAGCCTTCAATAATTTACCGATATCTCCTTGGCAAATAATCTCCCCCCCATGCACTCCCGCCCCCGGACCGATGTCGATAATTTGGTCGGCTTTTCTGATAGTTTCTTCGTCGTGTTCGACTACGATTAAAGTATTGCCCAAATCTCTTAATTTGGTTAAAGTTTCCAAGAGGCGACCGTTATCTCTTTGGTGCAAACCGATGCTCGGTTCGTCTAAAACGTAGAGAACTCCGGTCAAACCGGAACCGATTTGAGTTGCCAATCTAATCCGTTGGGCTTCCCCTCCAGAAAGGGTCATGGCGGGGCGGTCTAAGGTTAGATAATCTAAGCCGACATCCAGGAGAAATTGCAATCTGGCGCGGATTTCTTTGAGGACTAATTCGGCAATTTGCCCTTGGCGATCGCTCAATTGCGCTTTATTTATCCTCTCCAAACATTCGTCAATCGAAACCTCGGTAAAATCGCTAATTCTATACTGTCCGATTTGCACGGATAAAGCTTCTGGTTTGAGACGTTTTCCTCCACAAGCTTCGCAATTTTTATCGACTAAATATTGTTCGAGTTTTTGCTTGATGAGGTCGGAATTTGACTCCCGATATTGTCTTTCTAAAATGCCGATCGCTCCGGGATAACTCCGATAGTCGCCCCCGCCCTTATTGAAGCGGGAATCTGACTCGACCCAGACCGGTTCTTCTGCCCCGTGTAAGACGATATTTTTTTGTTTTTTAGTTAATTTATACCAAGGAGTATGAAGGCCGAAACCGTAGGTTTGACCCAGACTATAAAGAACGGATAAATAATAGGAATGTTCCTTGTGGGACCAAGGAGCGATCGCCTCGTATAACGGTACCATCGGATCTGGCACTATTAAATCTTCCGAAAACTGACGCAAAGTACCCAAACCGTGACAAGTCGGACAGGCCCCATAAGGAGAATTAAAAGAAAACAAACGGGGCGATAACTCCTCCATTACCGCCCCGTGTTCCGGGCAAGCAAAGTTTTCGGAAAAGACGATTGGGGAATGGGGAATGGGGAATGGGGAATTGGTAGAGTTTTCCAACTCGGAGGCATTTAACAGGTCAATTAAAGCGATGCCGTCGGCGTGACGCAGACAAGTGCTGAGGGAATCTGCCAGACGTTCTTCGATGCCGGGTTTTTTGATTAACCTGTCAACGACTATTTCGATAGTGTGGAACTGGTTTTTATCTAATTCGATGTTTTCCGAGAGTTCAAAAATTTCCCCATCGACGCGGACTCGGACGAAACCTTCCGAGGCCAAACTAGATAAAAGTTTGCGGTGGGTACCCTTTTTGCCGCGAACCACCGGGGCGAGGAGGTGGAATTTAGCGCGATCGGGCAATTCCATCACCCGATCGCACATTTCGTCGATAGTCTGGGGGGCAATATTGCGATCGCAATGGGGGCAGTGAGGTTCCCCCGCCCGTCCGAACAGCAGTCGCAAATAGTCGTATATTTCCGTCACGGTTCCCACGGTGGAACGGGGATTGTGGGAAGTTGACTTTTGGTCGATAGAGATAGCGGGACTTAATCCTTCAATAGCATCTACTTCCGGTTTATCTAATTGTCCGAGAAACTGTCTCGCGTAGGCGCTGAGAGATTCCACATAGCGCCGCTGTCCTTCGGCAAAGATAGTATCGAAAGCGAGAGAAGATTTCCCCGAACCCGAGACCCCAGTAAAGACAATGAGGCGATCGCGAGGCAATTCTAAATCGATATTCTTAAGATTGTGCTGTCTCGCACCCCTAATTCTAATCGTATTTTGCTCGTTTTTGGTAGATTTTTTAGTACGTTTTGGCATTGTTAATTTTTGTTAATTTTTAATTATTAATTATTAATTGGGAATAAGCCTGCAGCAATAACAATTAGCAATTAGCCATTCCCCATTCCCCATTCCCTATAATAGCATTAAAACTCGTATCTGAGACCTGTTTGTAATTTCACGCGAAAATTGGGGCTATCTAAAGTCGGTATTGCCGAATATCTTAGATTTAGAGAATTGTCAAAAGACCACCCTTCCGATATGGGAACCGACAGAGTCGTTAAAGATTCTATGTAATAATCTTCCGTATCTCCTACTGGGAGTTCAAAGATTAAGAATTGAAGTAATTTGAAATTCTTAAACCAGATATTTTTATAACGAACTCTGTATTGGAGAACTGGGAAATCCAGGTCGTCAGTTCTTCTCTTAGATTCCTCGTACCTAATACCGAAACCTAATTGCATATCAAAAGAGCGATCGGGACCGGCCCTCCAGATATTAATCCCCGGCCCCGTATAAAGATTAGTTCTGATGTCAATTCCATCATTGTCATCTCTCCTCACCAAATTGCTAATAAAATATTGCCAATTAGCATTAAAATGGTGTCTGTATTCCGTTCTCAAATTGCCAATAAATCGGCTTTCGTCATCTGTTTCGCGGGTACTATCGAAGTCCTGAGTAAAGCTGAAAGCAGCATCAAATTCATTTCTGGGCCAAACGCGCTCTAACCTAGCTTCTAGGGTGCCAAGACTGGTAGTATTTTTATCGGAAGATAAATTCAGATTAAATCCCAAACCACCCTGCCAGGGAGTCGGTTCAAAGGGAAATAAAACGGGAGGTGCCGATGCTGCCGCGATTAATTCTTGACTTGTTGACAAAAGCCTGGAAGATAATTCGTATTGTCCGATATCGGCATATTTTAAAGCCATTTCTGTTAGCAAAGCTGCTTTTTTATTAGCATCTTCTATAGCATCTGTAGCCTCTATAACTAGGGCGAAAACTTCGTTAGCTAAGGAAATTTGCTCCCAAGAAGCATACTTAAAAGCAATGGAAATTAAGACCTTAGCTTTACCTTCGGCATCTTCGATAGTTTCGGCTATTTCTAAAGCTTGAGATAAAACATCCAGAGCTATTTCTACTCGTCCTATTTGGTAATATCTCTCGGCAATTTCGCTTAAAAAATTCCCCTGGGTTTGAGCATCTTCAATATTATTAGCGGCCTCCAAAGCTTCTAACAAAATTTCCGCAGTTCTAGCGGGGTTTTCTGGAGCGATTTTTAACTCATAACTATCCGAGTTATTTTGAGCGATCGCCCCCATTTCCTTAATTTTTCCAGCCCTAACCCCCTCAGCTAAACATAAATTAACCAAGAAAAATCCTACAGCTACTTTTCCGATTTTACACCCTAGATTTTTCATCACTAATTTTCTTAGGCCGTCATTAACAATTCCCCATTCCCCATTCCCCATTCCCAATAATATTTAATCCTTCAACTTTTCCACATAACCCCATAAACTATAATCGCGAGCCAACCAACCGTGAAAAAACGCCATTTGAGAAGCATCTTCCTGCACCCTTTTATAACGATAAATAATCCGTTCGTTAATCACCTGTAAAGCCGTATTTCGATTATTTCCCCGTTCCAAAGCTTCCTTAGTTTTAGCATCCCAAACCCCCGTTTGAGGCAAACCTAAAGCTTGTTGGAAAAATGTCACCGCATTTGTAATGCCAAAATTAACAGCAGTATCAAACATTACCACAGCCAAAGCCGGATGCATTTTAGCAGCATCGCTATTATCCCAATATTGCTCGTAAATTTCCAGAAGTTCCGCCTCCGACATTTTAGCTACATCTATTGGTGGCAGTCCTCGTTTTTGGCGATAGGCATTGTACTCAGTTTGCAAAATTCCCTTATAAGTTCTGCCGCCCTTATCCGCTGGATGGTCGCTTAAGTTGCCTTCAAAATAAAGGGTAAAGGCCAAGGCCACTTCAAATAATTTTTCCTCGTAAGTTTTTTCCCTGCCAGTGCTTCCTAGAGTTTGGCCGCTAAAAGACAATCCCAGGGCCAAAGTTAATACTAGAGTCCCCAAGAACTTCTGGGGATGAAATTTTGTTTTTGACTTTCGTTTTGCCAATTTCTGCCAATTCATAAAATATCCGCGTGGCTAACATCGTAAATAAGCTGACTCCAAACAGGATAGAGTAGGATAGGAATTTAACCCGCTTAGAGCAGGTCTTGCGTTCTCATAAACCGCGTTTTTTGGTATCTCAGAAACCCGGTTTTTGGGAAAAACCGGGTTTCTTTGCCTGTTCTCAACCGTTGGGTCCAAAAAACTGCTAAAGTCCAAAATAGCAAATATTATCAATTTTAATTAGATAGAATCGAAGGCCGCCAACATGAATGTTAATCCCACGTCAGAGGTTACGCAACCTCCAGTCAATATTGACTCTGGGAATTTCCGAGAAAAGTCTGCCGATGCTACGGCATTCGTCGAACGGGCCGAGCTCTATTATGCCCGGGGAAATTGGACGGAGGCCATCGCCTTGTGCCAGAAGGCCGCTAACAGCGAACCTAATTTGGCCCCTGCTTATGTGACTTGGGGGAATGCCCTGCAAGCTCGGGGTAAAATTGAGGAGGCGATCGGGTTGTATTCTCGGGCCTTGGAAATTAACCCTAATTTAACAGAAGCTTTTGCTAATTTGGGCAGTATGTTTTACCGTCTCGGTCGTCTGGATGAGGCAATTATTAATTACCAAAAAGCCCTCAGTTTTGAACCAGAAATGGCAGAGGTTTATTGGAATTTAGCTTGCGTTTTTCGACGACAGGGTAAATTAGAAGAAGCGAACAATTATCAACAAAAAGCTTTTTCGATTAATCCTAAATTAGGTGGGGCGCAGTTTCACTTAAAACGGGGTAACAAATTAGCAAAAAATGGCAATCTTGATGGGGCTATTACTGCTTGGCAAACGGCGATTAATATAGAACCAAATTTAGCAGAAGCATATTGCAAAATCGGTCAGCTTTTAACGCATAGAGGTAGGTTTCTCGAAGCCATTCCCCCACTGCAAAAAGCCATTGAATTAAAACCAGATGAGGCCATAGCCCATCAAATTTTATGCGCCATTGCCCGGGACAGCGGTAATTATAAGGCTGCCAGACAAGCAGTTAATAAATACAGTCAGAATTGCGCGGAAACAGAGCCAATTCTGACTGCAATTGCTTCGATTAGCATTTATCAAGCATCGGGGTTAAACGATATAGCTAGGGATAGATTTCTCGAATTAGAATCGAAATTGTTGGGGGATTTTAATGGGGTGAAATCTTTGGGGGAAATTAAGTCTCTTTATGCCGATTTTTTGATGGCAGCTCCCTATTTGCGAGACGATATCGAGGCTAATTCTAGGCTGTATCGGTTGGTGGGGAGAGAAGATCGCGATCGCCTCTTAAAACCTAATTATTCTCGGGTAAAAATCGAGGAAAAATCGCCTATTTTTGAGAACAAAAAATTAAAACTAGGCTTTTTAGCCAAAGGTTTTAAAAGAGATTCTGTCGGTTGGCGATGCGCGGATATTATTCGGGAATTATCTCAACTCAATACGGAAATTTATTTATATACCACAGAGGAGTTAAAAAATGACGACCTTACTAACAAAATAAGTCAAGCAGCAGTTAAATTAGAAGTGCCCAAAAAATATCCCAACGGACGAGCAGATGCCAAGGAAATAGCAGCAGCAATTAGCAAAGATGGGATAGATATTTTATTAGAATTAGATTCTTTCAACTCTCCAATTAATGCCGAGATTATTTACCAACAACCCGCCCCCATTTGTCTGTCTTGGTTGGGGTTTGAACCTCCTTATATTTCGGAGGAAAATTACTTTATTGGCGACAAACACACCCATCCGCAAGACAGGGACAAATATTACGAAGAAAAACTGCTGAGAATGCCCGATTCTTTTGTCGCAGTTTCCGGGTTTCAAAGATTAGCAAGAAATCGAGAAGCTTTGAGGAAGTCTCAGAGAATTAGTCCAGACCAGATAGTTTATCTTAGCATCGCCCCCGGGAGAAAATTTAACCGGGATTTAGTCAAAGCCCAAGTAGCTATTCTCCAGCAAGTTCCTAATAGCGTTTTAGTTCATAAAGGCAATGGCGATTTAGAAGTATTTCAGGCAGCTTATCAAAAAGCTTGCGAAACTCAAGGAATCAGCATTCATCGGGTCAAAATTATGCCCCAAGCTGCCACGGAAGAAGAACACCGAGTCATCTATTCTTGGACAGATGTGATGTTGGATTCTTATCCTTATAACGGCTGCACTAATACCTTAGAGGCTTTGTGGTTTAATCTGCCAGTAGTAACTCGAACTGGAGAGCAATTTTTGTCCCGGATGGGTTATTCTTTCTTACAGAGTTTGGACATAGAAACTGGTATTTCTAGTACTTGGGAAGAGTACGTTAATTGGGGGGTAAAATTAGGCAAGGATGCCTCTCTGAGGCAGGAAATAGTCGAAAAATTACTCAAATCTAAGCAACCAGAAAGTTTAGCACCTTTGTGGGATGCTAAAAAGTTTGTTAAAGATTTATTGGAAACCTTGAGAAAACTTTGAGCTAAGAATAGGTAAGAAGATGTTTACAGAAAAAATAAAAAGTTTTTTTGATTGGTTCGAGTGGAAAACTGGCTTAAAAATACCCACGCTGCATCCCGAAAATAGAGCTTTTATAACCTGGGAAGCATTAATAGTTCTTATTAACTTCTACAATGCTTTTTTCGTGCCGTTTCGCATAGGATTTGAAACAGGCTACAGGGGGATTTGGTTAGTATTGGATCTATTGGGGGATTTACTCCTAATTGCCGATATTTTTCTTCGATTTCATGTCGGTTATATCGAGCAGGGAGAACACGTTGATGACAAAGATAAGATTATGCAGCGCTATCGCGATGGAGGGATGAAGAACCATTTAGCTGCTAGTTTGCCCCTAGATATCCTGGCGCGACTTGTAATGCCGGGTGCCTCACCAGTGCTGCTGGGATTTCTCAGGCTACCCCGCTTGTTAAGAATTAATCAGTCTTTTTCTGTTTTTGGTCGGTGGGAAGATAAAGCTCGTATTAACCCCTTTATTATTAGGATGTTAAGTTTAGCGGTTCTGATTTTCTTCTTCACCCACTGGATCGCTTGCCTCTGGTTTTTTATTGGGAGGCTAGGAGTGTATATGGGTTCTGGATCGTGGTTGCTTGAGTCCATTCTCGATGAAGCTCCCACTACAAGACGCTATCTCGTTACATTTTATTGGGTTCTATCAGTATTAACTATTGGCGAGTCTGGGGATCTAGATTTGGCAATTCAGCCGACAACACCTATTGAGGGAGCTTTTACTTTGCTGATTGTCTTCTTAGGGGTGTCGATGTTTGCTTATATCATCGGTAACGTTTCTTCTTTGGTTTTAAGTTTGGATTCCGCTCAAACCAAGTATCGGGAGAAACTAGATCAACTTAGAATTTATCTGAGAAGGAATCAAGTTCCTCAGAACGTGCAGGACGAAATTATCAATTACTACCAGTATAGGTGGCAAGTTAACAGGGATACGGATGAAATCGATGTGGTGGAAGAACTGCCAGATGCTCTCAGGGCTAAGGTCTATCTTCACCTCCATAAAGAAATTATTGAGAAAGTGCCTTTGTTTGAAGGTGCAAATATCCAGTTAATTGAAGATATCGTGATGGCTTTGCAATCGGAAATTTTGCCCCCAAATACTTATGTCATTCAAGAAGGTCATTTGGGACATGAAATGTATTTTCTCCAGCGGGGAGAGGTTCAGGCTTTCTCGCAAAAAACTGGGAAAATTTACAGGAATATGGGGGCAGGTACGTTTTTTGGGGAAATCGCCTTAGTTTATTCTAGCCGGCGAACTGCTGCTATTAAGACTTTGACTTATTGCGAGCTTTTCGTGCTTTACAAAAAGGATTTCGATAAGGTTCTAGCTAATTACCCAGAGTTTGCCGAAGAGGTTAAACGCATCGCCGCAGAACGTTATAAGGTTAGTTAATTGTTAGTTGTTAGTTGTTGGTTATTGGTTGACAATTAACAATTAACAATTAACAATTAACAATTCCTAAAATTGTACTATGTCTTTTTCAACTCTGCCAAATATTAAGTATCTCAAACAACCGACTTCTGGGGAATGGATCGAACAGGCGATCGCTCATTTAGACGCTATCCTTTTAGACCATTCCCACTGCGAACGTAAGGCCGCTGGCGTGGCTTTAAATTTGATGTTTCGCTATCCTTCTAATACTAAACTCGTTCGTATGCTGACGGCGATCGCCCGCGAAGAGTTAGAACATTTCGAGTTAGTAAATCAATGGTTGGAACGTCGCCATATTCCCTTGGGCCCTCTCCCTTCTCCCCCCTACGGGGCTGGTTTGAGCGCCCAAATTCGCAAGGAAGAACCCCAAAGATTGTTAGATTCTCTCTTGGTAGCGGGTTTAATTGAAGCTCGCAGTCACGAACGTTTGAGTTTATTATCCACTCACTGCCCGGAACCAGAACTAGCTAAGTTTTACCGCAGTTTAATGGCTTCCGAGGCTCGCCATTATGGGGTCTATTGGATTTTAGCTAATACTTATTTTGAGGCGGATGCGGTCGCAAATAGGTTAGAAGAATTAGCAGAAATCGAAAGTCAATTATTAACAACTTTACACCCCCACCCCCGCATCCATAGTTAATGTTCGTAGTAATCGCTTTAGCGATGAGTTCGTAGTAATCGCTTTAGCGATGAGTTCGTAGTAATCGCTAAAGCGATGAGTTCGTAGTAATCGCTTTAGCGATGAGTTCGTAGTAATCGCTTTAGCGATTTGTTCGTAGTAATCGCTTTAGCGATTAATATCTAATTAAAAGCACTAAAGTGCTTACTACGAACTACGACTAAAGTCGTTACTACGAACTACGACTAAAGTCGTTACTACGAACTACGACTAAAGTCGTTACTACGAACAA
>CAZUCT010000226.1:0-12068 GCA_964619285.1 uncultured bacterium
AAACCATTTCATGTTTAACTTAGGACTCCTAAATACGCCGGGTTCTACCAGTTAATTCCTAGTTTAAAATACAGAAACTAGGGGCAAGCGAACCGTACCATTTTGGCTTCGGCTAGCTCTCGTAGCACATACAAGGATAATTACCCCGGTCTCAAATAACGACGCTTTAATAGGATTCATGTTCTTGCCCATATTAAACTTCTCTAGCGGCTTCGGTCTTAATCCTTAGACCTTATCCTACATTTGGGCCATGCACCGAGAGTTAAGGTTGCTAATCCTTAAAACCTGACCCAGGAAGTCACTCCTTAACCTGGAGGAAGGGAATCTAACCCATTAGGTTTACAAGTTCTCACCGATGCAGGTGTCCACATCAGCGCTTGCCATGTTGCTAAAGTGGCTTCTTTGGCCCAACGAATCGCACGTAGCTTATTTGATTATAGCAAATTATCTAAAACAATATTAATATCTAGCAAAATTTTCATTTCAAATACTTCTCCTCCAAATACTCTTCCTTCATCTTTTCGACCTCTTCATCCGTTGGGGGTGGCCCATCTGTTTTAAAAAACCCCCGCCAGCGTTCCACCACTCCTTCTGGTATTGGTTGGGGGGGTCGAAGTTCGTCAGACAGCGAAGTAACGATCGCCTCTATTAACACCCATGCGATCGTACACCGATAAACTATAAGCTTCTTTGCGTAACTCTTCCCACTTAATATGTTTTCCTCCTGGTAGCTGATTTAATTCTAACATCCGAACAACTGGTCAACTATTCTCAGAAAATTCTTGGTATCTCAGAAACCCGGTTTTTCCAAAAAACCGGGTTTCTTGGCCGATGAACTTAAAGTACAAAATCGGTTATAATATTGCCCCCAGAAATTCTCCTTAAAATAGGGGCACTGGAAAAAATCCCTTTTGGGCCAAATTATTTGCATAAAAAAAAATTTTTTTAGTTCGCCAATCGTGTAAGATGATGAAAGCTCGAAACTAAAACCTCAAAACTACTGAATTTACCTCGGTAGGACTCGGAAGATGTTTTTTATCAATTTCTTAGACTAATGAACTCAGAAAAAACCAAGATCGCGCTAGAAAAACCCCTGCTAATTCATCAATCTGTCTATGCTAAAAAATTACGCCCCCTTCTGCCACCAGAAGCCTTTGAATTAGATTCCAGTAAGGTTTGGATACTGTTAATTAACGTCGCAATTTTAATACTAGGATGGGGGATTGCTAGTAATTTAGACCGCTGGCCAGTCTATTTATTATGGCTTTATTTACCTCTGGCATTAATAATGGGAAATAGCATCATAGCGTTGCTATTTAGTTCCCACGATTTGATGCACGGCAGCGTGCAAAAAAAATCTCGGTTTACTTATTTACTTAGTTTTATCGGGTTAAGTATGTGGTTGATGCCGCCGACTCAGTGGAAAACTCTCCATAATTTCGTCCATCATAATAACACCAATTCTCTAGCAGACCCAGACCGAAATTACCTCTACCAGCAGCCCGATACTTGGGGAAAATGGATTCAAAATCTCTTCGCTCCCTCCCTAGAAATGAATCCATTTTGGCTAACTGTCGGCATGGCTGGTTCTTGGGTGGTACATAATTTCAGAAATCTAACATCGGTGCTATTATTTAATAATAAATCCGTTGATTATGTCCCCGCAGCTTTTACGGTTAGCGAAGGAGACAGGCGGACGATCGCTTTTGAATGTCTGGTAATTTTGGCGATTCATTTTAGCATTTTTTTCTATCTGGAATTTAACCCGCTAAAAGTCGTTTTAGCTTATTTAATTCCCATGGCGATCGGTCACGCTGGAGGAATGTTTTATATCTTCACAAACCATTTGATGTGTCGGATGACCGAAGTTAACGACCCCTTAATTAATAGCGTTTCCCTGCGAGTTCCCCAACTCTTCGATTGGCTGCATTTTAACTTTTCTTATCACACCGAGCATCATATTTTTCCTAGTATGAACTCGGACTATTATCCCGCAGTTCAAGAATTGCTACAAACCCACTATCCAGGTCGAATGAATTTACTAGATGCCGATGAAGCTTGGCGGTTGTTAATGACAACTCCCCGACATTACAAAGATGAAGTTACCTTCGTTGATTCTTTGGGTCAAAATTCTGTAAATTGCCCCCTCGATAATTCGGGTAAACTTTGATTTTGAATAAAGCCAAGAATTTAACGATTTTTGCTAATTGCTAATTGCTAATTGCTAATTGCTAATTGTTAATTGTTAAAGGGAATGGGGAATGGGGAATGGGGAATTGTTAACCGGGTATCCTTCATAATTCTAGAATGCAATTAGCAATTAGCCATTAGCCATTAGCAATCTTTTCCATCCCCCTTGAAAGCACTTTTCTAATCTTTTCCTCTACTTCCTCCTTACTTAACCGACTTGGGTTAACCGCCACCACCGCCAAAAAACCCTCTTCCGCAGTGGGTGGAACTTCTTTTAGGGAAACTGCCATCGCTTCGATGACTTCATCGGGCACCTGGCGCGATCGCCCTTGGTTCCATTCCTTACAAGTTTCCACGGGAGTAGTCACATACCATGCTATCCACCGGAGTTGTTCCCCGTTTAACTGCCGGGCAATTGCATCTAATAAATCCTCGCGCCATACCCGTTTCGCATTAGTCGCATCGTAGATAATGGATTGTTCGGCAGCGATCGCCTCTCCCATTTGAGAAATTACCTCCCTTTGGATAGCTTGCCAGTCTCCTTGAATAATCTCATCCCCAAACAATTGTTCCCGAATGCGATCCGTAGAAACGATACGACAGTTTCCCAAAGCAGCAACTTGTGAGGCTAGCGTAGATTTGCCGCTCGCCGGCAGACCGATAAGAAAATGACAAATAAGCATAAGTAATATTAATTAACAATGAACAATGAACAATTAACAATGAACAATTAAAACCATTATGGTTGTCGATCGCGGCTTGATGTCAAAAATTTTGATAAGTAATTTTTATTTTAATTTTTAAAAGCAAATTTTACTAAAACATTTACCATGTAAAAATCTCAGCTATTTTTAGCTCTTAAAATTAAAAAATTTAATTGATAAATAAAATTTATCAATCCGCAGTGGGTAGCTTGTCTGTTGAAGAATAACATAAGATTACCTTCACAGTCAGGCTAGACCTCTTAATTATATGGAAATCCTTTTAAGCATTTGTATCGGTGTCGGTCTCAGCGCCGCCTGCGGCTTCCGCATCTTCGTACCGCCCCTGGTAATGAGCATCGCCGTCCAGGCCGGACAGCTAGAACTGTCCCCCGACTTTGCCTGGATCGGCAGTACCCCGGCAACCATCGCCTTTGCAATAGGTGCCCTTTTAGAAATAGGGGCCTATTATATTCCCTTCATCGATAGCTTGCTCGATGTTGTCGCAACGCCGACAGCAGTTATTGCCGGTACTATTATCAGCGCCTCGATGGTCTCGGAGCTCAGTCCCATGCTGCAATGGACCGTCGCAGTCATCGTTGGCGGGGGCGCGGCGGGAGCAGTTCAAGGCTTAACCGACGTCACCCGCTTAAGCTCCAATACCCTAACCGCCGGCTTTGCCAACCCGGGAGTATCCACAATGGAACTGTTGAGCTCCACAGTTTTATCAATTTTAGCGATCGCCGCCCCCTTCCTAGCCGCAGCTCTAGTCTTTATAGTCTTATGGTTGTTATGGTTGGGAGTCAGAACCCTTTATCGCAAAATCGCCAGAAAAAAAGAAAGGGAAAGAGAAAACACCGACCCCGCCAACCAACCGACAAAAATAATTTAGGGAATTGGGAATTGGGAATTGGGAATTGCTAATTTATCCCATTCCCCGTAGAACAGGCATCCTGCCTGTTCCCCATTACCCAATAGTATGAATCTTGAGGAAATTAGTGCCCCGGGCGGACTTAGTGGGAATGCCACCGATAATTAAAACTTGGTCGCCAGAAGCAGCAATCTTCCGTTCCAACAAACTATTTTCCGCTTCCTTCACCAATTCCTCAAAAGATTCTACCTCCCGCTCCATCAGCACCGGTTGCACGCCCCAGACCAAATTCAAGCGGTGGAAAACCTTGGGAATAGGTGTCAGACCTACCACCAAAGCTTTCGGACGTTCGGCAGCGGCGAGGATAGCGGTATAACCGCTGAGGGTGAAAGCAACAATGCAGCGGAGGGGCAGAATTTTATCAATAGTATTGAGAGCTTCGCTAATAGCATGAGTTTCGTCCTCTTCGCTGGGAGGATAGTTAATAAACTTAATATCTTTCTCAACGTCCCGGGCGATCCGCACCATCATTTCCACCGCTTTTATCGGATACTTGCCAACCGCCGACTCACCAGAAAGCATCACCGCATCGGTACCGTCAACGATCGCGTTAGCAACGTCGCTAGCTTCGGCCCGAGTGGGGCGCGATTCGTGAATCATGCTCTCTAACATTTGAGTGGCCGTAATTACCGGAATGCCTTTTTTGTTACACATCCGAATCATCTGCTTTTGCAGCATCGGCACTTTCTCCGGGCTCATTTCTACCCCTAAATCTCCCCGGGCAACCATGATGCCATCCGACTCGTTAACTATTTCTTCTAGATTGGCAATCGCCTGGGGTTTTTCTATTTTAGCAATTACCGGCACGTCCGCCCCTTTTTCTGCTAATAATTTCTTGAGGGCGCGAATATCTTCAGCGCTGCGAACGAAGCTTAAAGAAATCCAATCTACTCCCTGAGATAAACCGAAATCTAAATCTTGTTTGTCCTTGTCCGTCATCGCCGGCAAGCTCAAATTTAAACTGGGAAAATTCACCCCTTTACGACTTTTTAAAAGGCCCCCTTCAATAACCTTACATTTAACCTTTTTTCCCGAGACCGATTCTACTCTTAATTCTAAAAGTCCGTCGTCGAGAAGGACTTGGGCTCCAACTTTTACTTCTTCTGCTAAATAAGGATAATCGATGCCCACCGTATCCGCTTCGTTATTGTCTTCGGCTATGGGCACTAAGGTAATGCTTTTTCCTTCAGTTAAAGTAATAGCACCGCTCGGTAAATTACCGACTCTAATTTTCGGTCCCTGGAGGTCCTGGAGGATAGTTATGGGGGTGTCTAATTCTTCTTCGATAGAGCGCAATAGGGAAACTGTATGGGCGTGGTCTTCGTAGCTACCGTGGGAAAAGTTTAATCTGGCCACGTTCATGCCGGCTTCCACCAGTTGTTTGATTACTTCTGGGGAGTTGCTAGCCGGGCCTAGAGTGGCTACGATTTTGGTACGATGAGGTAAAGCAGTCATAATTTATTGGCAATTCCTCTGTTTTTTCGTTTTAGATTATTCTCTATTTTCATGCTTTATTTTCAACCTCGCCAGTTCTTAAGCTTATTTTAAGAAATTGGAATTAATTCTTAATTTATTAATTACTTTTGTTAAGGGAAGATTAAGCAAGATTAAGGGAAGGGGATATGGAGGGGTATCCCAGAAACCCGGTTTTTTCAAAAAACCGGGTTTCTAAATTCCCAATTATTTAACGGCTCAATTATTAACCTTTAATAGGCCATTAATAGCCCCACGGAACGGGATTCAAGCCGATATAAATTCCCCTCTATTGGGGGCGCTGTTTCTAATTCGGAAAAATCCTCTGGGGCGGGTAAAGCAGTATCTACAATTCGATGCCAGCGCTCTCCAGTTAAAAGGCGCGGCAGCTCGAATTTCATCGGTTTCCAATAGCTATTAAGCATGACGTGAAGGTATTCTTCGCAGTCTGGATGCTGTAAGGTAAAAGCTAAAGTATGGGAATTTTCGGACCAGTCGGGCTGCCAGAGGCGAAGTCCATGCCAGGTAATATTGGGAACTTGATGGGGGTCTCCTCCATAGATATTTGGCAGTTTTTTAATAATGTCTGGAGAAGTGGAACCTACGGTAGCTAAACGCTCTTCGACTTGGAAAATTTCTAGGTTTTGGGTTAGGTTAATTATGCCTTTGACAAATCGCAATAAACCCGCTTGTTTTTCGATTTGTTCCCAGTCAAACCAACTCAGTTCGTTATCCTGGCAATAGGCGTTATTATTTCCTAGTTGCGATCGCCTTACTTCATCTCCCATTAAAATCATCGGCGTGCCCTGGGAGAGCAATAAAATAGTAAAGAGATTTTTGATTTGTCTTTGTCGCAGGGCTCGTATTTCCGGATGGTCGGTGGGCCCTTCGTAACCGCAGTTCCAACTGCAATTATAATCGCAACCGTCGCGGTTTTTTTCGCAGTTTGCTTCGTTATGTTTTTGGTTATAAGAAACTAAATCGTTGATAGTAAAACCGTCGTGGCAGGTAACAAAGTTAATGCTGTGGTTTGGTTCCCGTTCCGGATCGGGGTAAATATCGGGACTTCCCATCATTCGCGCCGCTAATTTGGTGACGGCGTTGGAGTCGCTTTTAACGAAGGAACGCACGTCGTCGCGAAACGGTCCGTTCCACTCCGCAAAGCGATCGCCGATAAAAGAGCCCACCTGATACAAACCGGCGGCATCCCACGCCTCGGCGATAATTTTCGCCCCCGCCAAAATCGGATCGGTCTCGATCGCCCACAACACGGGCGGATCTTCCAGTGGATGACCGGAGGTGCCTCGGGCCATTACCGAGGCGAGGTCGAAACGGAACCCGTCAACGTGCATTTCAGCGACCCAGAAGCAGAGGCAGTCGATAATTAAACGGTGAACTACTGGATGGTTGGTATTAAAGGTGTTGCCGCAACCGCTATAGTTGCCGTAGTAGGCGGGGTTTTCGTCGAGTATATAATAGGATGAGTTTTCTAAACCCCGGAAGGAATAGGTCGGCCCGTTTTCGTTGCCTTCGGCGGTGTGGTTGAAGACGACATCCAGTATGACTTCGATGCCCGCTTTGTGTAACGCTTTCACCATGTCTCGAAATTCGTCGAGGGGTCCGGTGAGGTCTTGGCGGGAACTGTAGGCGCGGTGGGGGGCGAAGAAGGCGATCGGACTGTATCCCCAATAGTTGACTAGGGGTTCCATGGCGTCTTGGCGATCGTATTCGTGAACTGGCAGTAGTTCGACGGCGGTAACTCCCAACCCTTTGAGATAGGGGATTTTTTCTGCGAGTCCGGCAAAGGTGCCCCGCTTTTCTGGGGCAACGCCGGAGTTGGGGTTGCGGGTAAAACCGCCGACGTGCATTTCGTAGATAACGGTTCGGGAGTAGGGAATGCGGAGGGGAGTGTCTTCTTCCCAGTCGTAGGTACTGGTATCTACTACTACGCCTTTGAGGGCGAGGGCGCCGTTGTCGCCGGGTTCGATCGCTGCTTTACGACTGTAGTTATCTTGTCCCACCACGGTTCGGGCGTAGGGATCTAGCAATACTTTGTTGTCGTCAAAGCGGTGGCCCCGTTCGGGGGCGAAGGGACCGCGAACTCGGTAGGCGTATATTTGCCCTGCTTTGATGTCGGGAACGAAGACGTGCCAGTAGAAGTGAGTTTTATTTTCTTTGGCGTTGAGGGGAACGATCCGCGCAGGTTTCTCCGAGTTGGGACTGTCGAAGAGGAGGAGTTCGATGGCGGTGGCGTTTTTGGAGTAGATGCAAAAGTTCGTCCCGTCGGGATAGACGGTGGCCCCAAGGGGGAAACTGTGCCCGGGTAAGGTTTTGTCTGACATGGTTTTTGTTTGGTTTCTGGATACAGTTTTATAGAATACTATAAAAGGGCTCTTGTGAAAAGAGGCTGAAAAAAGGGGTGGGGTAAAAGGGGCGATCGCTCTTGTCACAATTCAAACAATAAAATCGGCGATCGCCTCCAAAAGTGCCTCTGGTTCGTCAACTCGAATTAAATGACCGCTATTCTCAAAAATTATCAACTTAGAACGAGGGATTCTCCTAGCAATATCCTCGGAAAATTCTGGGGCACAAATCCAATCGTGTCCCCCGGCAATAACTAAAGTTGGGGCAGTAATTTTAGGCAAGTTTTCCGTAAGATTATAAGACCTTAAAAAACCGCTAAAAGCAACGTTAATTGCATCCACAGAAAGAATGGTTCTGTCCCAAGATTCAGGAGTTAAATAATCCGGTTGATAGCTAACAGAATATAGAGGCATCATAATTTGGAAAAATTGCTTTAATTGAGCTTCGTTTTCAAAATTACCCTCCCAGAGAAAACGAGCGATCGCCTGTTGTTCTTCAGTCCCTCTGGCAGCTAAATTTTCTTTAGCTTTTGCCAAAAATCCACTATCTGCAGCCGTAGCAATAACTACCAAAGATTGCACCTTATCGGGATAGCGAGAAGCATAACTAAGAGCCACCATGCCGCCATAAGAAGTACCGATAACCGCGATTTTTGCCAAACCCAAATATTGACGCAGGGCCTCCATGTCTTCCACGTTATTTTCTAAAGTGTAAGTTTCCTTCGGGCCCCTAGCAGAACGCCCTTGTCCGCGATGGTCGAAATAGACCAATTGCATTTTATTGCTGAGGCGAGAAAAAGTTGGTTTATAGGAAGAATGGTCGGCACCGGGCCCGCCGTGAACGACGAACGCAACTGGTAGTTCTCGCATTCTCGAACCGTCGGGAATTAAACCGGCCCCTTCGATGTCGAAATAGATTTCCGTGTCTCTAATTTTAGCTCGCATTTTTGCCGTGAATTGTTATTAGTTAAATGGGTTGGTTCTGGGTCGCTAATTACCCATTACCCATTACCCATTACTATAGCAATCCTAAATGAGTTGTCATAATTTAAAAAGTAGAAAAAAATCAGAAAATTTCTGTTTGTATCTACTTTTCCCTACTCTTGCCTCTTGCCTCTTGCCTCTTGCCTGCTATTGCCTTTTGCCTCTTGCCTTTTGCCCAAAAGCAATCAATTTTTGGATACAACTCAAATAGGACTGCTATATTATGCCGTAGCACCGCCGTCAACAGATATAGATTGACCGGTGATAAAACTCGCCCCATCGGAACACAGCCAAACTACAGTATTAGCTACCTCTTCTGGAAGTGCGATACGTCCGAGGGGATATTGCTCGCTCATGGCGGCCTTGCCTTCAGCATCGCTAACAAGGCGATTTATCATATCTGTTTCTACTGCCCCAGGACAAACCACATTAATCCTGATACTATCCCGAGCGTGTTCGAGAGCAACAGCTTTAGTTAAGCCGATAACTCCGTGTTTGCTAGCACAGTAAATAGCTAGATTGCTCATACCCCTCAGACCGAGCAGAGAACCAGTGTTAACAATTGCCCCTCCACCTTGCTTTAGCATCTGGGGGATTTCGTACTTCATCGATAACCAAACCCCTTTAATGTTTGTATCGATAGTAAAATCATACTCTTCCTCCGTCTGTTCGATGCACGGTCCCAGTACGCCCTCCGTGCCTGCGTTATTGAAAGCATAATCTAAACGTCCGTAGGTCGCTACCGTTTGTCGGACCAAATTTTCTACCTCTGGGGCCTTGGTAACGTCGGTTTGTACGAAAATGCCCTCGCTGCCCGCTTCTTTTATCAGTCGAACCGTTTCTTCGCTTTCTTTAACCCGCCGACTGGCAACGACCACCTTTGCCCCCTTCCGGGCAAAGGCCAAGGCCGTAGCGCGTCCGATGCCGGCACTGCCCCCAGTGATGAGAGCGACTTTGCTTTCTAGTTCTTGGGTCATAATTTTAGTTCAAATGTAGTGTTATAGTCGATGGGAGCATTTCGGCTCCTCACCTCTACTTCAAAACCGTGCATGAGAGTTTCCAACTCACACGGCTCCTAGACAATAGGAATTTTTAAGAGATTTCATGTTTTCTAACAGAACCCACGCTATCCAGTTAAGGGTACGTTTTGGGCGTTTAGCGTTAGACTTAACGTACTGTCTCCCCTATTGCTACTAGCTCTACGTCAGCGTATCTCATCTATTAGGATGAGCATTTGCTTTTTAGAAGCTCTCCTTAGTCCTTTGGCCATTGGTTAAGCTTTACCTACCACCCACTGTGGAGGTCCAAAGGATTTACTTCGTTCCTGTAAACCATTTCATGTTTAACTTAGGACTCCTAAATACGCCGGGTTCTACCAGTTAAGCCTAGTTTAAATCGTAGAAACTAGGGGCAAACGAACCGTACCATTTTGGCCTCGGGGGGCTCCGTAGCACATACAAGGATAATTACCCCGGACTTCACTAACGGCGCTTTAATAGGATTCATGTACTTGTCCATATTAAACTTCTCTAGCGGCTTCGGTCTTAATCCTTAGACCTTATCCTACATTTGGGCCATGCACCGAGAGTTAAGGTTGCTAATCCTTAAAACCTGACCCAGGAAGTCACTCCTTAACCTGGAGGAAGGGAATCTAACCCTTATGGTTTACAAGTTCTCACCAATATAGAAGGCCATATTGGCGGGGGCCATGTTGCTAAAATGGCTTCTTTGGCCCAACGAATCGCACACGATTGAGAATAATTTTACCATAAAGACCCATCTCGCAGATAATTTTTTTTTTACAAAACATTAATTTAAGGCGATTGTTCGTAGTAATCGCTTTAGCGATAGTTCGCCGCAATCGCTTTAGCGATAGTTCGCCGCAATCGCTTTTATCTTAGATTTCTTCAACAAGCTGTCGGGCAAGGGCGGTTTTGCCCGTGCCGGGCAATCCCGCGATCGCGACTATACTGCTTTTGGATAAGGGCGATTTTCGCGGCAGATATTAATATTATTGCCAATTTGTATGCCTTCATTAAAATAAGAAAATGCTGCTTTTTCTAAAATAAATCGAACGTTAGACTTTTTAACATCTTCCTCGAAAACATCCGACAGAAGTTGCCATAGCAGAACGATCCAAGTTAGAGCGTTCCTAAGATACCGCAAGGTCCAAGAGTTCCATCTACTACTTTTGAGGGTGAATTTTATGAACTTTATTGAACAAAGGGGGGTGAACTTGGGAAAAAAAGAGGTGAATTTTAGGGCTTGTCATTATTAGTTTGATTTGCCAGAATAAGAGTTGTTGGAAAGAAAACTACTACTCAAGTAAGTTTTTATTAGCACATCCATCCACCAGCTAAAGGGCTGCTGGACGGGAAACGTTTAGAGGTGATTATTATGCTTGATTTTTTAGAATCAAGGTCAAGCAGTCTGGGGTCGAGGTCCAGCGACCCAGTTATGGCTGCGATAAATGGGGAATCGGACGATGGGGAGCGATCGCTCCTGAATTTTAGCGCCGAGAGTTCCGATGTTTCGGAGAAGATAGTACCGATGTCGGGACCGGATCCGTTAGAGTTGGACAAGCCCATCGGTGAGGACGAGTTCGTTCGCGAGGCGCGACGGACGGGGACAGATCCGCTGACGGGTAGCGATGAGCCTGCAATTCAAACTCGCAACGGTTCCGATCTGGCGGGTAACAATCGTCGGAGGGCTTACAATATTGGTACTCTGGACGGGAACGAATCTTATAGCGATTCGGTGAATCGGAGGGACCGCAAGGATTTTTATCAATTTAGCGTCGATAGCAGGGGTCGAGTAGAGATTGATTTATCCGGCTTGAGCGATAATGCCGACCTGTTTCTGCACAACAGTCGGGGTAAAGCGATTAAAAGGTCGAGGCGCAACGGTAGTGCTTCGGAAAGTATTAGTCGCCTTCTCAACCCAGGGGATTATTATGTACAGGTGAAATCGAGGACTAGGAGCGTTAGCACCGACTACAATTTAGGGTTGAACTTCACCGAACTAACCCCAGACAATGCCGGTAACAACCGGCGCAATGCGCGAGATTTGGGAAACTTAAGCTTAATCCTCTTCGGTAGCGAGTCTTACAATGACTTTGTGGGAAGGGGCGATCGGGCGGACTTTTACACCTTTACTTTAGACGGGGAAACGGATGTAGGTATTTCCCTGGACGGGTTGAGCGGCAATGCGGATTTGCATTTGTTTAAGAATGGGACGAGAGGGGTTGTTGGGCGATCGACCAACTCGGGCAGCAGCAGCGAGTCCATTGATGAACTTCTGGGTGCGGGTACTTATTACTTGCGGGTAAAATCGAAGGGTGGAGCTGGTACCGACTATAGCTTGAGTTTGCAGGTGTCGACAATACTTGAAACCGATCCACCACCGCCACCACCGCCACCGCCGCCA
>CAZUCT010000227.1:0-12015 GCA_964619285.1 uncultured bacterium
TGTTCGTAGTAAGCACTTTAGTGCTTGTTCGTAGTAATCGCTTTAGCGATTGTTCAATGGCTATTCCCCATTCCCCATTCCCCATTCCCTAATTATTATTAATTATGAAAGATAATTTATCTTCGTCGCAAAGATTGTTGCTTTTAATCAAGCAACTGCGAGAAAAAGTCGAGGCATCAGAGAAGTATAAAAAAGAAGCGATCGCTATTGTCGGTATGGGCTGTCGGTTTCCCGGCGGCGCCAACGACCCCGAGTCTTTCTGGGAACTGTTGCGCTCTGGCGTCGATGCCAGTAGCGAAATTCCCTCGGACCGGTGGGATGTTAACGCCTACTACGACGCTAAACCAGGAACTCCGGGCAAGATGTACGCCCGTCGCGGTAATTTCTTGAAGGCAAAGGTTTCGGAATTTGATGCCGAATTTTTTGGCATCGCCCCCAAAGAAGCGGTTAGCATCGACCCCCAACAGCGACTTTTATTAGAAGTAAGTTGGGAAGCATTGGAAAATGCGGGCATCGCCCCCAACCAACCCTTGGGCCGTCGTTACGGGGTTTTTGTTGGTATCAATACCAGCGACTATATGCAACTTCAGATGCAGTCGAGCAATGTGGCCGAGTGGGGGCCTTATTTCTTTACGGGCAATACTGCCAGCACCGCTGCCGGACGTTTGTCTTATCATCTCGGTTGGCGAGGCCCGGCGATGGCAGTAGATACGGCCTGTTCTTCTTCTCTGGTGGCGGTTAATTTGGCTTGTCAGAGTTTGCGATCGCGAGAGTCGGACCTGGCCTTGGCCTCTGGAGTTAATTTAATTCTCTCCCCCCACGGCAATTTGATTTTATCGCAAATGCGGGCCCTGTCTCCAGACGGTCGCTGCAAAACTTTCGACGCGGCGGCGGACGGTTACGGGCGCGGGGAAGGTTGCGGAGTTGTTGTCTTGAAACGGTTATCGGATGCCGTAACCGACGGCGATAATATTTTAGCGGTTATCTGCGGTTCGGCGGTCAACCACGACGGACGCAGTAGCGGACTTACGGTTCCGAACGGTCTCTCCCAGCAAGAAGTTATTCGCGCCGCTTTGGAAAATGCCAAGGTCGAGCCCCAACAGCTAAGTTATGTGGAAGTTCACGGCACCGGTACTTCTTTGGGAGATCCGATAGAAGTTGAAGCTTTAGCAACGGTGTTAAATGAGGGACGTTCCCGAGAACAACCTCTGACTATCGCTTCTGTGAAAACTAATATCGGTCATCTGGAGGCGGCGGCGGGAATGGCGAGTTTGATAAAAGCGGTACTTGCCATTCAGCATCGAGAAATTCCGGCACACCTCCATTTCAGCAAGCCTAACCCTTTTATTCCTTGGGTTCAAGCTGGGGTGAGGATTCCTACAGACTTAATTCCCTGGGAGTCGGAGGATCGCCGTTTTGCCGGAGTTAGCTCTTTCGGCATGAGCGGTACTAACGTTCACGTCGTTTTGGGGGAGGCACCGAAAATAGAGGTTCCTGCCAAGGAGCGATCGCCGCGACCTTTACATATTCTCGCCCTTTCGGCAAAAACGGAAGTTGCTTTGGCAGAGTTGGCGGGTCGCTATCGCGTCTATCTGGAAACTCATCCAGAGGTAGAATTGGCGGATATTTGTTTTACTGCCAATACGGGGCGGTTGCATTTTAAGCACCGTCTGGCTGTTGCGGGAAGTTCTCATCAGGAGTTGGTGGCGCAGTTGTTGGCAGCGGGAACAGGCGAGACGCCCGTTCTACCGGATGTTGCGAGGGCTTATATGCGCGGGGAGGAGGTAGATTGGAAGGATTTCTACCGGGGCTACCTCGGGCGGCGGGTGCAACTGCCTACTTATCCTTTTCAGCGGCAGCGCTATTGGATAGAACTCCCAGAAACGAGGGAGGGCGAAAAAATTCTGGAGGATAAATACTCGAATTGGCTTTATCGGGTCGAGTGGGAGGAAAAAGAACTCGCTAGCTCTGGTGGGGCGGCTAAAACGACTTCTGGAACTTGGTTGATTTTTGCCGATCGCTCGTCCGGTATCGGGCGTTCGCGCAGCGTTGCGGATGCAACATCGCTCTGCACTCTATTAGAAAAACGGGGGGAGACGGCCATGCTTGTCTTTCCCGATGGTAATATTTCCGATTTGTTCCGGCAAATACAAGATTTACCACCCTGTCGCGGTATCGTTCATCTGTGGAGTTTGGAAACTGCTCCCACTGGGGAGACTACTATGGAATCTTTGGAACGAGACCAGTTGAGAAATTGCGGCAGCGTTCTCGAACTGGTGCGAGCTTTGACTAATTCCTGGGGCGCGAAATCGTCGTTGCCCAAGCTGTGGCTGGTAACGCGAGATGCCCAATCTTTAAAAAATACTGCCGGTCTTGCGGTGGCTCAAACTCCTATGTTAGGTTTGGGGAGGACGGTGGCTTTAGAGCATCCCGAATTTTGGGGAGGGTCGATCGATGTAACGGCTGGGGATGATTCGGAGGCGATCGCTTCTGCATTATTAGCCGAAATCTGGCACCCAGATGGGGAGGTAGAAATTGCCTTGCGTTCGGGCAAGCGGTATGTGCCTCGCCTGGTGGGTTGCGAGCATTCTGCTTCTGCGGATAAATTGGAACTGCGTCCAGATTGCACTTATCTATTAACCGGCGGTTTGGGCGGTTTGGGACTGACCTTTGCTAAGTGGATGGTGGAACGCGGGGCCCGTCATTTGGTTTTGGTGGGGCGCAATGGGGGACAAGGGAGACAAGGGGGACAAGTTCGGGAATTGGAAAAAATGGGGGCTCGAATTGTTATCGCTCAAGGGGACGTATCGAGCGATCGCGACCTGCAACATATTCTGGCCGACATCGATGGCAATTTACCTCCGTTGAGGGGTGTCGCCCACTTGGCAGGAGTTCTCGACGATGGTATATTACAAAAACAAAGTTGGGAGCGGTTTGCTAAAGTTATGGCTCCCAAAGTTAAAGGAGCGTGGAACCTCCACCAGCAAACTTTAGGACTGCCTTTAGACTTTTTCGTTTGTTTCTCTTCTGTTGCGTCCCTGTTAGGGTCTCCTGCCCAAGCTAATTATGCGGCGGCTAACGCTTATTTGGATGGCATTGCTCGCTATCGGCGTTCTATAGGGTTGCCCGCTTTGACCGTTAACTGGAGCCCTTGGGAAATACCAACTGCAGGCGTACCCAAGTCGGTCAAACAAGCGGCCAAGCGTTGGGCTGAGGCTGGAATCAAAACTCTCTCCCCAGAAGAAGGATTGGCAGTTTTGGAACGACTGCTGAATAATTCTGCCGAGTTAAGCCCTCAAATAGCGGCCATGTCTGCAGATTGGTCTAAAGTTATCCTCCAGTTACCGACCGGTTTGGAACCGCTATTTTTATCGAAGCTAGCGACCAAAGCAGATTTACCCGGTTCGCCCCGGTCGTCGGGGATTTACCAGAAATTGAAAGAATTACCCGCCCCAGAACGAAAAGCGGTGGCGATCGCTTCTATTAAGGAAGATGTATCCGCCACTTTGGGGATAGATATTTCTAAAATAAAGCAAGTGCGCTTGGGCTTTTTTGAAATGGGGATGGATTCTTTAATGGCTTTGGAGTTTAGAAATCGATTGCAACAAAAAGTAGGGACGGTCCTGCCTTCTACTTTAACTTTTGAGTATCCAAATATCGAGGCGATCGCGGACTATTTATTAGAAGAAGTGTTATGCTTGGGAGTCTCTATCGAAGAGCCTCAAGATATGGTTTTAGACCAAAAGCAGCTTTGGGAAGAGGAAGCCAAACAGCTATCCGATGCAGAATTGTCAGAACTAATAGACCGCGAATTATATCAATTAACAATTAGGGAATAGGGAATGGGGAATAGAAAAAAACAATTAACAATTAGCAATTAGCAATTAGCAATTAGCAATTAATAATTAACAATAATGACTGAAAATGTTAAAGAATTATCTCCGTTACAGCGAGCGTTTGTTACTATCAAGGAAATGCGCTCTAAATTGGATGCGTTGGAAAGCAATGCCAGGGAACCCATCGCTATTGTCGGTATGGGCTGTCGGTTTCCCGGCGGGGCAAACGATCCGGAATCGTTCTGGCAAATCTTGCGCGATGGGGTAGATACTATCGGGGAAGTTCCGCGCGATCGCTGGAACGTCGACGACTATTACGACCCGGATCCGCAAGCTGTCGGCAAAACTAAAACCCGACAAGGTGGATTTTTAGATGGTAAAGTGTCGGAATTTGACGCCGAATTTTTTGGACTCCATCCCCGGGAAGTCGCAAGCATGGACCCACAGCAACGCTTGTTATTGGAAGTAAGCTGGGAGGCTCTCGAAAACGCGGGCATCCCTCCCGAAAAGCTGACGGGAAGCAAAAGCGGGGTCTTTGTCGGTATTAGCGTTAACGAGTATCTCGAACTAGCCTTATCTAATATAGACGTTTATACCGCAACCGGTAACGTTAGCAGCGTTGCAGCCGGTCGCTTGGCTCATAAATTCGGCTTCCAAGGTCCAGCTATAGCTATAGATACAGCTTGTTCGTCTTCTTTGGTGGCAGTTCATCTCGCCAGTGCGAGCTTGCGTTCTGGGGAGTGCGACCTCGCTTTAGTAGGTGGAGTTGTTTTAATGCTCTCCCCCGCATCGATAGTAGCGATGTCGAAGTTAGGAGCGTTGTCTGCGGACGGTCGCTGCAAAACCTTCGATGCTACTGCCGACGGTTACGGACGGAGCGAGGGGTGCGGTATCGCAGTCCTCAAGCGACTGAGGGATGCTGCGGCCGATGGCGACAACATCCTCGCCGTCGTTCGGGGCTCGGCAGTCAACCAAGACGGTCCCAGCAGCGGGCTGACGGTTCCCAACGGACGGGCCCAACAAGCGGTAATTCGAGCGGCTTTGCAAAATGCTAAAGTCGAACCGGAGGATATTAGCTATATCGAGGCTCACGGCACGGGAACTTCTCTGGGAGACCCGATAGAAGTGAGGGCGTTAAATGCGGTTTTCGCTAACAGACCGCCAGAAGCACCGCCGCTAATTGCGGGCTCGGTGAAAACAAATATCGGTCACTTGGAACCGACTGCGGGCATAGCGGGTTTAATGAAAGTTGTTTTGGCAATGCAGCACGGCGAAATCCCGCCCCACCTGCACTTAACCAACCTCAATCCTCACATAGCCGAAACCGGTCTTTCTTTTACTATTCCCACCAAATTGACTCCCTGGGTGCCAAACAAGGATGGCAAGTTGCTGGCAGGGGTTAGCTCTTTTGGTTTTAGCGGCACTAACAGTCATGTTATTTTGGAGTCGCCGCCGCCAAGAGAGAAAGAGGAGAAACCCGGTTTTTTAGAAAAACCGGGTTTCTGGGGGGAGCAACCGTATCTGCTGGCTATTTCGGCAAAAAGCGAAACAGCTTTGAAGGAGTTGGCGAGGCGTTACGCACGCTATCTGGAAACTCACCCAGAGGTAGAATTGGGCGATATTTGCTTTACTGCTTATACGGGAAGAACCCATTTCGAGCATCGGTTGGCTGTTGTCGGCAGTTCTCGCGAGGAGATGGTCGAGAAGTTGTTGGCAGCGGTATTGTACGGGACGAGTGCGGATGGGTTGTCGGTGGGAGGAAAAGATGGTTCGGGTAGCAGGCAAAAGTTGTTATTCGACCTGGCAAGAACTTATATGCAGGGCGGGGATATCGACTGGAAGGAGGTAGATGGAGACTGTCAGCGACGGCGGGCTCAGTTGCCTACTTATCCTTTTCAACGGCAGTCCTATTGGATAAATGGGGCTAAAAATCCAGACGGAACTTTAATCCCTCCTTTTTCTAATTCTTCCTCCACCCGACAAAAGACGGGCCGGAGGGGTTCGGAGACTCAGCACCCCTTGTTGCACGAACGGTTGCACTCGCCTTTAGAAGAGATTCAGTTTGAGTCTCGGTTTAGCTTGGATAAACTGCCTTTGGTTGGCGGTCATCGGATGGATGGGATGCCTTTGGTCAATCTGGCGATTTTCTTAGAGGCGATCGCTGCTGCGGCCAGGCAGGCTTTTGGCACTAACGATTGTTTCCTGGAGGATTTATCTATTTCTCAAGGTTTAATTATGCCCGAAACTGGCAGTCGAATAGTGCATCTGGTTTTGAGTCCTCCCAAGGTGGGGAAAGCTGCTTTTAAGATTTTTAGCGCCCCCGAAAGCTCTCCGGGGGAAGCATCCTGGACGCTTCACGTTTCCGGTTTAGTGGTTCTCGATCGCGAACTTAATAACTCGCAAAAACTGACAGTGCCTCTCGCCGAACTCCAAAAACAATACCCGGAAGAGATGGCCGGTTCTCAGTTGTACCAAAGAATCGAACGACGAGGGGTAACTTTGGGGCCAAGCTGTCAGCGACTCGAACGGGTTTGGCGGCGGGATGGAGACGCGATCGCTACCATCGGAGTTCGGGACGAGTTGGACTCGGACGAGCGCTATTGCCTGCCAATGGGGGCAATTGACGCTTGGACTCAGGTTTTGGCGGCCTGTTTTCCCGAAGGTCAGTCCCAGATGTATTTGCTCTCGGGATTTGACAAGTTTTGCTTTTACGGTTATTCTGGCAAACAGTTGTGGGGGAAAGCTAAAATAGAGAGCGATCGCCTTGTTGAAAATAACGGCCAGACAATTCAAGGCGAGCTCTGGTTGTTCGACGAAGCGGGAACCCTAGTGGCAGAAATTAACGGCGCGAAATTGCAGCAAGCAAGCGTCGAAAGTCTGCGACGGGCAGAAAAAGCCAGCAACAGGGCCGCCCAACCGCGCCGCCAAAGCAAGATTTCTAAAGAGGCGGTTTTTGCCATCGCCCCCACAGAGCGTCCTTCTCTGTTAGAAAAGTATTTAATCGAAGAATTGGCCGTGGCGCTCCAGTCGCAACCGAGCAAAATTAGTTCTAGTCAGCCCCTAGCAACCCTAGTCGATTCTTTGATGGCCTTTGAATTGAGAAATCGCATTGAAAGCGATTTGCAAGTTCGGCTGCCAGTGGAGAGCTTTTTGGGAGAAAGCAATATTGCCGAATTAGCGCTAGCGGTTTTGGAAAAACTCACCTTAGCTAATTTAACCCTGGCTCAAACCCCCAACAGCGAAGAAGAACTCGAAGAAATTGTTTTATGATCGGAAAATTAACCGAATGCACTTTTATCGCTAATTGAAAAGAAAAGAGGTTTCTTATGCAAGCACCATTTTCCACAGAAGAAAATCAAAAAACACCGGAAAAAGTCATGCAGGAAATAGCATCGGCTTACCGGGTTTCACAAACGATCTATGTAGCGACTAAACTTGGTATTGCAGATTTACTAAAAAAAGATGAAGCCAAACACTGCGACGAACTAGCAGCAGCAACAAATACCCACAGCGACTCCCTTTATAGACTATTGCGGGCCTTAGCAAGTTGGGGAATTTTTGCAGAAACTCAACCTCGTTGTTTTCAATTAACCCCGCTAGCAGCTTGTTTGCAAAGAGGCGATCGCGGTCAAATCAAAGCGGATATCTTATGGGAGGAAGAAGTTTTTCAAACCTTTGGAAATTTATTGCATTCCGTCAAAACTGGAGAAAGTGCTTTCGAGAATTTGTACGGTATGTCTTTTTGGGAGTACTGCAAACAAAATTCGAGTTTAAGTCAAATTTTCAACGGACTTATGCTTCAGATTACGGAATCGCAAAAATCAGCTCTAGTCGAGGCTTATGATTTTTCCTCAATTAACAAATTGGTTGATGTCGGGGGCGGTATAGGTGGTTTAATAGCTGAGATTCTCACGAAAAATTCACTAACTAATGGAGTGCTGTTCGAGCAGCAAGAGTTAATTGACACGGCACGAAATTTTTTAGATGGGGAAGGGTTGAGCGATCGCTGTGAAATAATAGGGGGAGATTTTTTTACAGAAATTCCTGCTGGAGGAGATGCTTATATACTTAAACGTATTATTCACGATTGGGATGACCAGCAAGCAATTAAGATCCTGCAATCTTGTTATCGAGCCATGACGGAAAAAAGCAAATTATTAGTAATAGAAACCATCGTATCTCCGATAAATGCTAGTTTGCATGAAACCACAATGGATATATGGATGTTGCTATTTTTCGCGGGAGCTCGCGAACGCACTGAAGATGAGTATCGAGATTTGTTTAAATCGGCTGGCTTGAAACTGACTAAAATTATTCCCACAAAGTCTAGCGTCAGCATAATTGAAGCGATAAAAGATTAAACTTCCTGCCACTGGTAGGGAACAATAAGGAATAAAAAGGATAAAGGTGCAATGAGTATTAAGGAACTTTTAAACGAACTATCAGAAAAGGGAGTCAAACTGTGGGCGGATGGGGAGCAACTGCGAATTCGCGCTCCCAAAGGGGTGCTGACTCCCGATCTCAAAGAGGCGATCGCCGATGGCAAACCAGAAATTCTCTGGCAGTTGCGTCAGAATAACTTCGATAGCAGCATCGCCGCTTTACCAGCGATCGTCCCCCAACCAGACAAGCGTTACGAACCCTTCCCCCTAACCGATATCCAGTACGCTTTTTGGGTCGGTCGCATGGGAGTGTTAGAATTGGGTGACGTTGCCAATCACGGTTACTACGAAATTGCCGCAGATGGTTTAAATATAGAGCGTTTGAATCGGGCTCTCAACCAACTCATCCGCCGACACGATATGTTGCGGGCGATAATGCTGCCAGAAGGTTTGCAGCAGGTTTTTGAAACGGTGCCCCCTTACGAAATCTCGGTTTTGGACCTACGGGGAGAACCCGAACAAGTCGTGGAGGCAAGAATTGAGGAAATTCGCGCTGTCATGTCCCACCAAGTATTGCCAACGGATAAATGGCCTTTATTCGAGTTTAGGGCGACGGTTTGGGACGGCGATGTTGCGTCCGCAAGACTTCGCCAACGCGCGAAACTCCATATCAGTTACGACCTCCAAATCTTCGACGCCTGGAGCATGATGCGGTTGTTTGAGGAGTGGTTCGAGGTTTATCAAAATCCCGAAATCCAGTTAAAACCCTTGGAATTGACTTTCCGGGACTACGTTTTGGCAGAACAGCGGTTGCAAGAGAGCGAGTTATACGAGAACTCAAAACAATATTGGTTAAATCGCATCGACAGCTTGCCCCCGGCCCCAGAACTACCTCTGGCAATTAATCCCAGTTCTCTGAAAAACTACGAATGCCAGCGATTTGAAGGTCAATTAGATAAAGCCACCTGGCAGCAGTTGAAACTGCGGGCGGGGGAAGTCGGTTTGACTCCTTCGGCGGTATTGTTGGCGGCCTTTGCCGAGGTGCTGGCATTTTGGAGTAAAAGTCCTAAGTTTACGATGAATCTCGCTTTGTTTAACCGCGTTCCCTTGCACCCACAAGTTAACGATATTTTGGGGGATTTCACTTCCGTTACTCTTTTGGCCGTTGGGGAAGGGAACGCGGGGGAAGGGAACGCGGGGGAAGGGAACGCGGGGGAAGGGAACAGGCAAGATGCCTGTTCTACGGGGGCGGCGGAAACTTTTACCGCCCGGGCCTTGCGGTTGCAGCGACAGTTGTGGCAGGATTTGGAACATCGCTATTTTAGCGGGGTGCGCGTCATGCGGGAAATTAACCGCAGGCAAGGCCGCACTCCCACCGCGATGCCAGTTGTTTTTACCAGCGCGATCGGTTTCGACGCTTTGGGCCAGGAAACTTCGAGTTTATTTAAGTTTGGCGAGCTGGAATACGCCATCTCCCAAGCTTCTCAAGTTTGGATGGACTGTCAAGTTAGCGAGCAAAACGGGAAATTGGTGTTTACCTGGGATGCGGTGGCGGCCCTGTTTCCAGAAGGAATGGTGGGGGATATGTTTGAGGCTTTTTGGGGTTTGATTAAAAACCTCGCTACTTCCGATCCTGTTTGGCATGAGGTCGGCAGGCAACATTTGATGCCTTCGAGCCAGTTGTTGCAGAGGGAAAATGTTAATGCCACCGAAACCCCCGTTGTCGAGGAAACTTTGTATGGTTTGTTTGCGGCGCGGGTGGCGAGTTCGGGAGATGAGGTTGCCGTTATCGCGCAACATCGCTCTTTGACTTATGGGGAATTGTACGATTTTTCCAGACAGTTAGGCGCTAAGTTGCAGCAGTCGGGGGCCGCTGCTAACAAATTGGTGGCAGTGGTTATGGAAAAAGGATGGGAACAAATCGTCGCCGTTTTGGGGGTTTTGGCCGCCGGGGCCGCTTACGTTCCTATCAACCCCAACGAGCCAAAAGAACGCTTGCGGTATTTGCTGGAAAATAGCGAGACCGAAATCGTTCTCTGTCAATCTCGGTTGACCGACGTTCCCCTGCCGGAGAATCTCCACCGCATCGATGTCGATCGCTTTATCGCCACCGATGCCGAAATTGCCCCGTGCGCTTCTCATACTCTTACTCTTACTCATACTCATACTCAAAAAGAGAATTTTTCTTCTTCTCAGAAAAACGCATTTTCCGCCCGCGTCGAGCATAACCCCGACGATTTGGCTTACGTCATCTATACTTCCGGTTCTACGGGTTTGCCGAAAGGGGTGATGATAACTCATCGAAACGTGGTTAATGTCGTCGTTAATACCAACCGTCGCTTTCAGGTGGGGCCTCGCGACAAAATCTTGGCCGTTACTGCCCTCAATCACGATTTATCGGTTTACGATATTTTTGGCATTCTCAGCGCTGGTGGGGCGATGGTTCTTCCCGAGGCTGCCAGAGTTAAGGATCCCGGACATTGGTTGGAGTTAATCGAGGCAGAAGGGGTCACTTTGTGGAACTCGGTGCCGCCTATGATGGAAATGCTGGTAGAATATGCTGCGGAAAATCCCCCCCACACTCCCCACACTGTCCCTTTGCGTTTGGCAATATTGGGGGGAGATTGGTTGCCCCTATCCCTCCCCCAACGAGTGAAAGCGCTAGCTTCGGAAGTCCCTCGGCCAGGCAAGGTTAGCGATCGCGTTGTTGCCGCTTCGCCGAGCGCTAGGAAAATAGAAATTCTCAGCATTGGCGGTCCCACGGAGACGACAATTTGGAATATTGGCTATTTAATTAAAGAGGTCGATCCTGCTTGGAAAAGCATTCCCTACGGTCGACCGATGGCTAATTCCAAATATTATATATTGAACGAAGCCTTAGAAGATTGTCCCACTTGGGTACCCGGTCAAATGTATTGCGCTGGAGTGCAATTAGCTAAAGGTTATTGGCGCAACGAAGAAAAGACAAATGCCAGTTTTATTACTCACCCTCGCACGGGAGAAAGAATCTATGCCACCGGAGATTTGGGGCGATATTTACCCGATGGCAATATTGAATTTTTGGGGCGAGTTGATTTTCAAATTAAGATTCGCGGACACCGGATGGAAACCGGAGAAATAGAGGCAGCTTTAACCCAACATTCCGCCATAAAATCTGCGGTAGTAACTGCTGTTGGGGAAGCAGAAAAACAGCGTTTGGTTGCCTACATTATTCCTGCCAGCAAACCAGAACCAACGATAGAGGAAATCGGCAACTTTTTAAAAGAAAAGCTGCCCGAATATATGGTCCCTTCGGCCTTTATTTTCCTGGACAAATTCCCCTTATCTGCTAACGGTAAAATTGACCGTCGCGCCCTGCCCCAGGAGGCAGAAATATTTCAAAAAATAGAGGTCGCTTATGTCCCGCCGCAAACAAATTTCGAGCAAACTATTGCTAAAATTTGGCAAGACGTGCTAGGCTTAGAAAAGGTTGGAGTTAACGAGAACTTTTTCGACTTGGGGGGCAACTCTTTACAAGTTACTAAGATTTATAACGAGTTGCGAAAAACCTGGCCTCTGGAGTTAAAAAATATCTCGTTAGTGGATTTGTTTAAATACCCGACTATTGGCAAATTAGCGGCAGAATTAAACCGAGGCCAAGTCAAAGATTTCTCACCTTTGGAGCAAAATAATGTCGATTTAGAGGCCAAAATTAAAGCTGGCAAAAACCGCCTAAAACAGCGCTTTAAAAAAGCAAAAGCCAGTTCGTAGTAATCGCTTTAGCGATGGTTCGTAGTAATCGCTTTAGCGATGGTTCG
>CAZUCT010000228.1:0-3526 GCA_964619285.1 uncultured bacterium
TTCACCGCGATAATCTCAAATCTCGAACCTCAAACATCTCTAACCTCTGACCTCTAACATCTCTAACCTCTAACCTCTAACCTCTAACCTCTAACCTCTAACCTCTGACCTCTGACCTCTGACCTCTGACCTCTGACCTCAAACATCTCTGACCTCTGACCTCTGACCTCTAACCTAAAGCGTTAAATTGTAGGTTTTTGAATTGCATTGAGATGCTCCCCTTTCGATCGCTTTGCATGAAAGAGTCAAGTAAAATAGAGCTGCGACTTCTATTTCCTAAACCCAGAACTCACCATGAAACAAATTACTTTTGCAGAATTTCCCGAACTCGTCCAAAACCTAATTCACCAAACCCTTAAAATCAGGCGAACCCCTTACCATCGCGCAAAATGGTATTCCCTTTGCCACCATTTCCCCCATTCAGAAAAAGTCCCTTCTCCAAACCCTTTCTACTCTTGAACCTTTAAATGAAGACTTTGCAGACGTAGATGAAGGATTATTACCCTTAGATGATATTGAATTGTAAAAATGACTTATTTATATTTATTAGATACAAACATCATCTCTGAACTAATTAAAAATCCCAGAGGCGGAATTTTTTTGAAAATTCAAGAAGTAGGAGAAGATGCGGTTTGTACGAGTATTATCGTAGCTTGTGAATCGAGATTTGGGGCCCCAAAAAAAAGAACTATCAAAAGCTCATAGAAAAACAAGAAATCATTTTGAATAGCAATGTTCGTGAATTTTCCCGCGTTGCTAATTTAAAAGTAGAAAACTGGCTCAACTCCGATTAAATTGGTGAATTTAAAAAAAGCCAAAAAAGCGATCGCCCTCTAGTCATGCCAAGAAGGGCGATCGCTACTTTTTTAAATAGATTCTTAGTCGTTCCATTCTCCTCTGGGGGGAATAGGAGGGTTGCGCTGGAGAGTAAGGGCCAGTTCGTCTTCGGGAAGTCCTCCTCTCAACCACTGACGTAAAGCGCTTTCGATCACTTTGCTCGGATCGCTGGTCAAATGCTGTACTTGCTCCAAAAGGTCGGAATCTAAGTGTACTGACACTTGTACTTTTTCTCGCGTTCCCGCCTCCCGGACTTTGGGTTCGTTCATGGAAATTACCTCCTTTTTTTTAGATTTTAGATTTTAGTTAATTATTGGGGCACTGCTACCCGAAAAAAAACGGCCACACCCTAAGATTGTATCAAATATTGCATTTTTTTTGTCAGCTTTATTCTATCTAAGCCTTTTTGTCAATAAATAGGATTCCAAAAAAATAGCATAGATTGGATTTTTTGTCAAGAAAATAATTAGCAGCTTTGCTAGTATGGGTGTGGCTTGACTCATTACCAATTACGGAAAATATTAAAATATGTTAAGAAAATTGGTATAATCGAGCCAGGCGATGAAGCTGCCTAGGGAAAAAAAAGTATATGACAAACGTTCCAGTATCTCGTATTCGTAATTTCTCAATAATTGCCCACATCGACCACGGCAAATCGACCCTGGCCGATCGCCTCTTGCAAACGACAGGCACCGTAGCCGATCGCGAGATGAAAGAGCAATTTCTAGACACGATGGAGCTAGAAAGGGAGCGCGGCATCACCATCAAACTGCAAGCGGCCCGGATGATGTATCAAGCTAAAGACGGTCAAGAGTATGTATTAAACCTGATCGACACCCCGGGCCATGTTGACTTTTCCTACGAAGTGTCGCGATCGCTGGCAGCTTGCGAAGGAGCTTTGCTGGTGGTTGACGCATCCCAAGGAGTAGAAGCTCAAACCCTAGCTAACGTCTATCTCGCCCTGGAACACGACTTGGAAATAATCCCGGTTTTGAATAAAATCGACCTGCCCGGGGCCGAACCAGAACGAGTAAAAAGTGAAATAGAAGAAATCATCGGTCTAGATTGTTCGGGGGCCATCTTGGCTTCAGCAAAAGAAGGTATCGGCATTAGCGAAATCCTCGAATCTATTGTCCATCTAGTGCCGGCTCCCCAAGATACTGTGGAAGAACCACTGCGGGCCTTAATCTTTGATAGTTACTATGACCCCTATCGCGGCGTAATCGTCTATTTCCGGGTGATGGACGGAACTGTAAAAACAGGCGATCGCGTCCGCCTCATGGCATCGGGCAAAGAATACGTCCTAGACGAACTGGGAGTTCTCTCCCCCACCCAAAAACCAGTAGACGAACTTCACGCCGGAGAAGTGGGTTATTTCTCAGCGGCCATCAAAGCCGTAGAAGATGCCCGAGTGGGAGATACGATTACTCTGGCTAAAGCCCAAGCAGCAAAAGCTCTACCCGGCTACACCGAAGCCAAACCAATGGTATTTTGCGGCCTCTTCCCCACCGATGCCGACCAATTTGGCGACCTCCGAGAAGCCCTCGACAAGCTCAAACTCAACGATGCGGCCCTCTCCTACGAACCGGAAACCTCAAGCGCCATGGGATTTGGCTTTCGCTGCGGTTTCTTGGGTTTGCTGCACATGGAAATCGTCCAAGAACGTCTGGAACGAGAATACAATCTCGATTTAATCGTCACTTCTCCTTCGGTGGTCTATCGAGTGACTAACAACAAAGGCGAAGTTATAACCATAGACAACCCCAGTCAGCTACCAGATCCCAACCACCGAGAAAAAATCGAAGAACCCTACGTTCGAGTAGAAATGATTACTCCAGAAGAATTTGTAGGCACTCTGATGGAATTGGGGCAATCTCGACGAGGCATATTTAAGGATATGAAGTATCTGGCCATGGGGCGGACGACTTTAATTTATGAAATTCCTTTAGCAGAAGTTGTCACCGACTTTTTCGACCAGATGAAATCTCGCTCTCGGGGCTACGCCAGTATGGAATATCACCCCATCGGCTACCGCGAAAATCCTCTGGTGAAGTTGGATATTATGATTAACGGCGAGCCCGTGGATGCTCTGGCGACTATCGTTCACCGAGATAAGGCTTATGGGGTAGGTCGGGCCTTGACGGAAAAACTCAAAGAATTAATCCCCCGCCACCAATTCAAAGTTCCCATTCAAGCTTCCATTGGTAGTAAAGTCATTGCTAGCGAACATATTCCCGCCATCCGCAAAGACGTTTTGGCTAAATGTTACGGGGGGGATATCAGCCGGAAGAAAAAATTACTACAAAAACAAGCCAAAGGTAAAAAACGGATGAAAGCTTTGGGAACTGTTGACGTGCCTCAAGAAGCTTTTATGGCCGTGTTGCGGTTGGAATAGTTGCCGTTTGTAGTAATCGCTTTAGCGATATAGGTGCCGGCCGCCCCCACCAACCAACTTTTTCTGCAAGCTCTATTTGAAATCGCTAAAGCGATTACTACGAGCTGTCCCTAAATCTGCTTGTTTTTTTTCGTTTGTAGTAATCGCTTTAGCGATATAGGTGCCGGCCCGCCCCCACCAACCAACTTTTTCTGCAAGCTCTATTTGAAATCGCTAAAGCGATTACTACGAGCTGTCCCTAAATCTGCTTGTTTTTTTTCGTTTGTAGTAATCGCTTTAGCGATATAGGTGCCG
>CAZUCT010000228.1:3626-11994 GCA_964619285.1 uncultured bacterium
AGCTCTATTTGAAATCGCTAAAGCGATTACTACGAGCTGTCCCTAAATCTGCTTGGGGGGTTTTTTTTCGTTTGTAGTAATCGCTTTAGCGATATAGGTGCCGCGGCCCGCCCCCACCAACCAACTTTTTCTGCAAGCTCTATTTGAAATCGCTAAAGCGATTACTACGAGCTGTCCCGAAAACGGCCCCAATCTTAAAGATTTGATAAATTTTGCCCCCCTAAATCTGCTTGGGGGGTTTTTTTTGCTATTTTGAGGATAAATTTAATGGTCCCGAGTAAGATAAAAATGCACCCTTAAAGTTTTGGGTAATTAAAGCATGAGAATTTTAGTGACTGGCGGTGCCGGTTTTATCGGTTCCCACCTCATCGACCGGTTAATGGAAGCCGGACACGAGGTTATCTGCCTCGATAATTTTTTTACTGGCACTAAGCGGAATATTCTGCACTGGTTGGATAATCCTTATTTCGAACTTATCCGCCACGACGTGACCGAACCCATACGCTTAGAAGTCGACCAAATTTATCATTTGGCTTGTCCTGCGAGTCCGGTTCATTATCAATTTAATCCGGTTAAAACGATTAAAACTAATACCATCGGTACTCTCAATATGTTGGGACTTGCCAAGCGGGTTAAGGCAAGAATTTTATTGGCTTCGACTTCGGAGGTTTATGGGGATCCCGACGTTCACCCTCAACCGGAAGAGTATCGCGGGAATGTTAATACTATTGGTATTCGGTCTTGTTTCGACCCAGAAACGGAGATTTTAACCGAAGATGGTTGGGTGTCTTTTCCAGAACTACAACGGTCGGTTAAAGTAGCGACATTAAATCCTGAAGGTAAAGTCGAATATCGCGTTCCAGATGAATATTTGGTGCAACCTTATATCGGGGAAATGTACCGTTTTGCTAATAGCAAGTTTGACTTTTGCGTGACTCCTAACCACTGGATGTATGTACGGAGCAAAACGGGTAAGTTAAAGTTTCTCAGGGCGGATGAAGACAGGCATTGGCCGGCTTGGGCTGCCTTAACTGGAGGTGATTTTGCTGGGGAAGAAGTGGAGTGGTTCGAGTTAGGAAAAGCACCTCGCAATTCTAAGGTAAAAGTCGAAAAAATCCTCATGGATGATTGGTTGGAATTTCTGGGTTATTACATTTCCGAAGGTTGCGTTCATGTCCGGCGACGGCAACGAGTGGTAGGAGGTAACGATTACGACATTGCAGATTATAACGTCTTAATTGCCCAAGAAAATCCCGAAGGTCGCGAGAAAATTGCTAGCTGTTTGAGCCGTTTGGGCTTTGAGTTTTTTGATTCGGACGACCATCAATTGCGTATTTGCAGCAAGCAGTTAGCCGAGATTTTATTGCCTTTGGGTAAGTCTGGAGAAAAATACATTCCACGAGAGCTTTTCGAGCTATCAAAAAGACAATTATCAATCCTTTTTAAAGCGTTGGTAATGGGAGATGGTTCGGAAGTAGGAAATTGCTATGCTTATTATAGTAAATCGAAACAATTAGCTGATGACGTTCAGGAATTAGCTTTGCGTTGCGGTTATGCTGCTTCGGTGGTTTCTCATGCGGTGGGGCGCGACCTTTATCGCGTTAATATTCGACCTGCCAAAGATGCAAATTTAGTGGAGCCCGAAAGGTTTCATTATGTGGGCAAAGTTTACTGCGTTAACGTCACAAATCACGTCATTTTTGTGCGGCGAAACGGACGTGCTGCTTGGTGCGGTCAGTGCTACGATGAAGGGAAGCGGGTAGCGGAAACTTTGACTTTTGATTACCATCGGCAAAATAATGTAAATATAAGAGTAGCACGCATATTTAACACTTACGGCACCCGAATGTTAGAAAATGACGGACGAGTTGTCAGTAATTTTGTAGTTCAAGCTTTGCAAGGGATACCTTTAACTGTTTACGGCGATGGTTCCCAAACGCGAAGTTTTTGTTACGTTTCTGACTTGGTGGAAGGGTTAATGCGTCTGATGAATCAAGATTTTATCGGACCTGTTAATCTGGGCAACCCGGGAGAATATACTATCTTGGAATTGGCGGAGAAAATTCAAAAGATGATTAATCCCGATGCGGAGATTGCGTTTAAGGAACTCCCACAAGATGACCCCAAACAACGACAACCCGATATTACTCGGGCGAAAAAATATTTGGGTTGGGAACCAACAATTCCTCTGGATGAGGGGTTAAAATTAACTATAGATGATTTCCGGGAACGGCTGAATAATCAACAGTAAAATAGTTATAAGGGTGCTGGGGAAAGTTGGGAAACTTTGGGGTGAAATGAACCCTCCATAGTTCCTAATTTTCCTGTTACTAATCGTAGTTTTTTCAATTAAAAAAAGGTAAGGAGAGATTTATGCGCGTTTGCGTAATTGGTACTGGATATGTCGGTTTGGTCACTGGGGTCTGTTTGGCAGAAACGGGACATCAGGTGATTTGCGTTGATAATAACGAAGAAAAGGTTAAGTTGATGAAGTCGGGACAGGCGCCCATTTACGAACCGGGACTGTCGGAACTGATGCAGTCCAATGCTAAGGAGGGACGTTTAGTATTTACTTCGGACTTAGCGATGGGCGTGGAAAATAGCGATATTTTGTTTATCGCTGTGGGTACTCCACCTTTGCCGACTGGAGAAAGCGATACTCGCTATGTAGAAGCGGTCGCTCGCGGCATCGGTGCCAGTTTAACAACTGGATACAAAGTAATAGTCAACAAATCTACCGTGCCTATCGGTTCTGGAGACTGGGTGCGGATGATTGTGTTGGATGGCGTGGAAGAGCGGAAAAAGTCTCAGGGAGAGTCGGGAACTGAGATTGCGGCTGAGTTTGATGTGGTCAGCAACCCGGAGTTTCTGCGGGAAGGTACGGCGATTTTCGATACTTTTAATCCCGATCGCATCGTTCTAGGCAGCACTTCTCAAAAGGCTCTGGATATGATGCAGGAGTTATATACTCCGATTATCGAACGGAAGGTTGCTGACGATAAGTCTCTGCCACCAGTGCCGGTGGTGATGACGGATCTGAGTTCGGCGGAGATGATTAAGTATGCTGCTAATTCTTTCTTGGCGACGAAGATTAGCTTTGTTAACGAAATTGCTAATATTTGCGATCGCGTGGGTGCGGACGTGACTCAGGTGGCTAAGGGTATCGGTCTGGACTCCCGTATCGGTACTAAGTTCCTGCAAGCGGGTATCGGTTGGGGGGGTTCTTGTTTCCCTAAAGATGTCTCTGCTTTGATTCATACTTCCGATGACTACGGTTTTGATGCTAAGTTGCTCAAGTCTGCGGTTGAGGTAAACAAGCGCCAGCGGACTATCGCTATCGATAAGTTGCAGCAGGCACTTAAGATTCTTAAGGGTAAAACTATTGGTTTGTTGGGTTTGACTTTTAAACCGGATACGGACGATATGCGCGATGCCCCTTCTCTGGATTTAATTCAGGAGTTGAACCGTTTGGGGGCGCGGGTGAAGGCTTACGATCCGATTATTTCTCAGTCGGGTATGCGCCACGGTTTGTCTGGGGTTCATGTGGAGACGGATCTGGAACGGTTGGCGGATGGTTGCGATGCTTTGGTGTTGGTGACTGACTGGCAGCAGTTTTTGAATTTGGATTACCAGAAGATGGCGAAGTTGATGGCTAACCCGGTGTTTATTGACGGTCGGAATTTCTGCGATCGCAAAGCCCTACAGGCCGCCGGTTTCCATTATGTGGGTATCGGACATTAGTACGGTATTAAGAAACCCGTTAAGAAACCCGGTTTTTTGGAAAAACCGGGTTTCTGGTTTTTGGGTTTAAAGGGCGATCGCTGGTTAAATATATTTTAAGATTTTAGTAAACCTTATGGTACTAGCAATTGTAGCTGAATCTGCACCTTTACAAATTACAAGGGATAATGTGGTTATGGTGGGCAATACTCGCGTAACTCTTGATACTGTAGTGGCAGTCTTCGAACGAGGAGCGACTGCAGAAGAAATTGTTTATCGCTATCCGTCGCTGAAGCTAGCTGATGTTTACGCTACTATTGCCTATTATCTCAACCACCAACAAGAAGTAGAAAGATACTTAGAACAACGACAGCAGAAAAGACGAGAAGTTCGTAGGACAAACGAGGCGAGATTTGACTCGCAAGGTTTGCGCGAGCGATTGCTCGCTCGTAAAAGGGAAAGTTGAAGATGTTAAAGCTAGTAGCAGATGAGAACTTCGATAATACTATTGTTAGAGGAGTGCTGCGACGGAGACCGAATCTCGATCTTATTAGAATTCAAGATTTAGGTTTGTTGGGTGGAGAAGATCCCGTCATCTTGGCTTATGCAGCCGAGGAAGGCAGGGTATTGCTGACTCACGATGTGGCTACTATTACCCGATTTGCCTACGATAGAGTAAGACAAGGTTTATCGATGCCTGGGGTGCTTGAAGTTAGTACGGACGTGCAAATTGGGCGGGCGATCGAAGATATTCTCATCGTTGCAGACTGTACTTTAGAAGGTGAATTGGAAGGACAAATCCTGTATCTTCCACTTTAGCCTAGAATTAAGAAACCCGGTTTTTTGAAAAAACTGAGTTTCTGGGTTTTGGGGGCGATCGCCGCTCCACCCCCGTAGAACAGGCATCTTGCCTGTTCCCTGCCAACTTAGGAAAAAAACTGGATCGAGTTAGTTTTCAGTTCGGCTAAATGCTATTTTAGTTAAAGACCTGTTGGGGAGAATCTCAATTTTGAAGAAAACCAAAAATTTAACGCTTTTTGCTAATGGCTAATAGAAGATTGCTAAGGGACTTGCAATTTAATAAGATACCGATGTTGGGTTGCGTTTCACAGAGCCCAACCTACTCCAGACCGGTACTTTATTTTTTTGCTACTCCCTAATTGCATTTTTTACAGAACCAATTAGCGTGTCTTCGATTAGCGTGTCTTCGATTAGCCATTTTCTATTTTTGCAAATATGGGATGCTCCCGACCTGTTGTATTTTTAGCTTTAAAATACTTTTTTGACAATATTATGGCTTACAGCGATTTCAAAACCATAACCCAAGTCAGAACCGCATTTAACCTCACGGTGGATGAAACTCAACATTTATTTACCAACCTTCCCACGGTTAAACCTAGCGACTATCTAAAAACCATATTACCCGAATATCTCCCCCTTGCTAACGCCATCAACACCGAAAAAGCACGTTCCGAACTTCTCATCGCCCCCATATTACTAGAAGTTCGCCGAATGTTCCCAGACGAAATCGGATTTTTTTCCGGTACCGAATTTGAGGTGGAACCGGAATTAGGACTCAACGGTTTTTGCGACTATATTCTCACCGCATCCCCAGAATTGTACGAGCTCCGCAGTCCGGTGGTAACGTTAGTAGAAGCGAAAAACGAAAATATTAAAGGCGGTTTGGCGCAGTGTATCGCCGAAATGGTCGCCGCCCAACGTTTTAATCAACGGGAGTCCTCGGAATTATTGACTATTTATGGCGCCGTGACCACGGGGACATTGTGGAAATTTCTAAAGCTTATCGGTCAAACTGTCTTTATCGATTTAGATGAATACTATGTGGCAAATTACGAGAACATCCTGGCCATCTTTTGCGAGCCCTTCCAAAATCTTAAAAAACCGTAGAACGGGCATCTTGCCCGTTCCACAAATCCTTACCTCAAAATTTAGGGGCAGTTTTCGTCTCCGCTTCAAAGAAAGACTCCGCCTCAAAACCGATTAATCCTGCAACTATAGAGTTAGGAAAAGACCCCACTTTTCGGTTATAAACTTCCACCGCTTGATTGTAACGCATTCTTTCCGTTGCGATGCGGTTTTCGGTGCCTGCCATTTCATATTGGAGGTTGGTAAATGCTTGGGAAGATTGTAATTGAGGGTTGCCGGCGGCGTATTGATTGAATTGTTGAATGGCGTTATTTACTGTTGTTAATGCTGCCATTTTTTGAGCGGGATTTTCTGCTTGTAAATAAGCTTCTCGGGATTGACTTAAAAGGGAAATTATTTCTTTTTCTTGTTGCGCTTGAGCTTTGCTAATGCTGATTAAATTGGGGATTAAGTCGGCTCTTCTTTGGAGTTGATTTTCTACTTGGGCCCAAGCGGCATCGACTTTTTGGGACGCACCGGCGAGGGAGTTATAAGTAACTATTCCCCAGAGGGCGATCGCTACCCCCACTCCCGCAGCAATTATCGTTATTTTCTGTTGTTTGGCTTTTGCTTGTTCCTGTTTTTCTGCTTCTTGGCGCTGTTTTTCTCGTACTTCTTCAATGGCGCGGTCTATTAATTCTGGGGGAATGTTGACTTGTTGCCCCGCTGCTTTTAATTCTGCCAGGGAATAGCTATTATTGGTATCGGCATAGAGACGGGATGCCACTTCTAATACATCGTCGGCGATGTCTTCTGGGATTCGAGAGTTGGGTTGGTCGGTCATAATCGTTAATCTTGTTAATAAAAGTCAAAGAAACTTATTAAAGTTTAACCTACAATTTCCTAAATCGGTGTTAGAATCTCCACATGGGTCAAAATACCGATTTGAGATTATGCAAATATCATCCAGTCAAATTAAACGCATCTTTTGGGCAAGTTTGCTCTCTTTCGCAATAATAATAATACCTCAAATCAGTCACGCTTTAACGGTCCAAGAAGTCCCTAATCCCCAACAAGTTAATCGCAGTTGGGTGACGGATATGGGGAATATTATTAGTAGCAATACCGAGGCAGAACTAAATCGAATAATTTCCGAATTGGAAGCTAAAAACGGTACGGAAATAGCGGTAGTAACCGTAGCAGAAACGGCCCCATCGCCGACACCGAAAGCTTTTGCAACGGAGTTATTTAATTACTGGGATCTTGGTAAAAAAGGACAAGAAAATGGGGTTTTGTTTTTAATTTCCGTGGGGGATAAGAGAGTAGAAATAGAAACCGGTTATGGGGTGGAAGGAATATTACCCGATGCCAGGGTTGGGAATATTATTAAGACTAAGATTACTCCTCGGTTTAAACAACAAGATTTTGATGGGGGAATTTTGGCGGGTACTAAATCTTTGACTAGGATTTTAGGAGGAGAATTTGGTAGCTTTTTAGCAGATACTAATACTGACTTCTTTGGAATCATTGGCGGTGGAATTGTAGCGGCGATCGCTGGTTTGATTGCTTCTTTTAAAAGCTACAAAACAACCGTTAAAATCGAACCTGTTGGCTGCTCTCGTATTTCTGATGCCAAAGGATCTATTTATTGGTTAATTTATGCCAGCAGTTTAATTTTGATTGTCGCCCTTACCTACTTACTAATTACTTTAACAAAAGTAACCGAACCTTTTTTATTATCATTAATTCCCATAGCTGCATTTACATTTTGTAGTTGGGAATTGGGGAGGAGAAGAAAATTTGGAAGTATTTTTGCCGTCTTTTCTTTAGCAATAATCTCTGCTTTTATTACTATTTTTTGTATCTTATTTTTCTTCCCGGAAAAAACAGAATTAATTGTTCTTATCTCGTTTGTTTGCGTTCCTACGGCTCTTTTTGCTACCCTCCCTTTAGCGAATATTTTCTATCGCAAATTAGAGGCAAAAAAACGTTTAGTTTGTCAAGAATGCGGGGGGGAAATGATAGAAATTGACCGGGAAAAATTAACACCTTGCCTTAACGAACACCAAAAAACAGCCGAAAAAATAGATAGTATGAAATATGAGGGCTTACAATGCCCCCACTGTAGCGAATTAGAAAGTTGTAAAATCCATATTCGCGGTTATATTTTAAACAGCTATTATAGCGATTGTCCGGTGGGGAACGAATTAACTGTTATTAGCAATTCGCTAACCCTGGAATCTCCTACCTATTCCAGCGAGGGAAAAGGACGAACGACCTATACTTGTCAATGTTGCGATTACCGCAAAGAACGAGATTACACTATTGCCCGTAAAGTTCGCGAAAGCAGCAGCAGTAGCAGTAGCAGCAGTAGCGGCGGCAGTTATGGCGGCAGCAGCGGCGGTAGCAGCAGCAGTGGCGGCGGCGGCGGCGGTAGTTTTGGCGGCGGTAGCAGCGGTGGCGGCGGTGCCGGTGGCAGTTGGTAATTAATTGTTAAAAAGGCGGCCAAATATTCTGAGAATCTCAGAAACCCGGTATCTGGTGAAACCCGGTTTTTCAAACAATACCTTCGCCAAAATAAAAATACCTGCAAGAAAATGGCGTTCCTCCCCCGCGTGAAACCGGGAATATTGAAAAAACCCGGTTTCTTAGGTCTTTCAGCTTGTAATATGCCGGTTTTAGCGTGCCCAGAAACCCGGTTGGCAAAAAACCGGGTTTCGCAAATTAGATAGGGTGCCCAGAAACCCGGTTGGCAAAAAACCGGGTTTCGCAAATTAGATAG
>CAZUCT010000229.1:0-11923 GCA_964619285.1 uncultured bacterium
GAACTTTAATCGAGTCAAGCGCGATTACTACGAACTTTAATCGCTGAAGCGATTATTACGAACTTTAATCGAGTCAAGCGCGATTACTACGAACGATAGGCTCGATATTCGCGACTTTCAATAATCGGCATTTGCAAATCTCCCATCATCGCGTCTAACTTCTCTAGTTCGCGAGTGGGAATAGACTTCCACTCTTCCTTACTATTCCAGCGAATTAGCATTACCACATTTTGTTGTACCGGATCTATCCAGACTTCCTTACCCAAAAAACCGCTAAACTCTTTCAAACCGGCAGTCCAAACCTCTTCATCTCGATAAATAAAAGCCTCCCATTTTTCGGGAGGCACTTCAAATCTCAACCACTCAATGACCATCAGAAATTTTAACCTAAAATAATTAACTTAAAACAAAACTACAACCGTTCGATGGGAATTTCGACGACGAACTCCGCGCCCCGACCGGCTTGGGATTTACAATATAACTTTCCTCCATGTTTGTCAACTATGATATCCCGAGAAATTGAAAGACCCAAACCGGTTCCTTTTTCTGGTGGTTTGGTAGAAAATAAGGGATCGAAGATGCAGCGGCAGATTTCTTCCGTCATGCCAAGACCGTTATCAATAATAGAAATAGCGGCGAAGTTCTCGTCTGTCACCCGAGTTTTAATCCAAACCGTAGGTTCGCCTTCGCCAGAATTAGCCTGCTTGTCGCTTTTTGAGAGTTCGTACCTTTCCTCTAGGGCATCGAGGGCATTAGTCAGCAGGTGCATAAATACTTGATTTAGCTGTCCGGCGTAACAATCTACTTTCGGTAATTTACCATATTCCTTAATGGCAGAAATGCTTCCGCGACCGCCTTTAGCTTGGAGTCGGTTTTGCAGGATTAACAAAGCGCTATCCAATCCTTCGTGAATATCGACCGGTTTCATTTCTGCCTCATCCACTCGGGAAAACAGGCGCAGCGATCGCACCACTTCCCGAATGCGTTCGGAACCCAAGGTCATAGAATCGAGGAGTTTCGGCAAATCTTCTTTGAGGAACTCGAAACCCATGCCCTCCATTTCTTCTTCGATTTCTTCGACCGGTTCGGGATAATATTGCTGATAGAGTTCCACCAAGCGCAATAAATCTTCGGTGTAATTAACAGCGTGGGAGATATTGCCGGAAATAAAATTAATCGGGTTATTAATTTCGTGGGCGACGCTAGCTACTAACTGTCCCAAGGAAGAGACTTTATGCTTTTGAATTAATTGGGTGGTAGCCGAGTTTAATTTTTGTAAAGTTTGTTCGAGCTCGAAAGCTTGCTGCTTGAATCGTTCCTCCGATTCTTGTAAAGCTTGCATCGTCCGCTTGCGATCGGTGATGTTTTGGGTCATCATCATACCGGCAAATACTTCCCCATCTTCGTTAGCAAGAGGCAAGGTATAAACCTGATAGATGCGAGAAGCGTACTCAATTTCTCGTTGGGTGCAATTTCCGGCTAAAGCTGCTCGATAATCGGCTTCAAAAACTTCTGCTAGTTTTTTTGAAAATATCTCATCCACTTTCTTGCCTTCTATGAAGGAGCGTTCGAGGCCGAGTTTTTCTAATTCTTGCCCTTCGGCTAGAGTATAGCGCAGATTTTTATCGAATAAAAGCACCAAACCGTTAGGGAAATTTTGGGTAAGGGTTCGATACCTTTCTTCAGATTGCCGCAACGCCTGTTCCATTTGTTGGCGATCGCTAATATCTACTCCCACAAACACGGCTGCAGCTAGAGACGACCCGCTCCGATGGTATTTTTGAGCTACGATTAAATAAGTAGTGCTAGTTCCTTTTACTTTAGCAGTTACTTCTTTAGCGGCTTTCGACTCGGGACTGGCAAAAAACTCGTAAACAAATTCGTTAAATTTAGGACTTGTTTGTAAAAATCCTACTTCTTTACCCATAAAAGTTTCTGCCGGCATCCCGTAAGCATTAGCTAAATGTCGGTTTACTCCTAAGTATCGCAAATCGGAATCTACCCAAGAGACTAAACCGGGGACGGCATCTAAAACTGCTTGTAATTGTTCTTTGGCATCTATTAGTCCTAGCCGTGCTTTTTTCTGCTCCGAAATATCGCGAACAAAAGCGTAATAATATTCCCTATTATTGAATTGTAAATAATTTACTGTTACTTCTACTGGGAAACTGCGACGGTCTTTAGTGCGGTAGGAGAATTCAAAGGTTAGGGAGTTTTGCTCTTTAATTTTTTGAGTTCGGGCAGTCCATCCACCCCCATCGGCGGATATTTCTCCTTCGATGTCCCTAAGGTTTAGTTGGAGGAGTTCTTCGCGGGAATAGCCCAGAGATTGACAAGCTGCTGGATTGGCGTAGCAGATTTGGCCCTCTGCTGTCAAAGACAGTACGGCCACGGCGGCCCGATCCATTGCTAGCTGGGTTAGTTGTAGTTGTTCTGGGGGTTGGGGTTCTAGAGGTTGGGGGCGATCGCTTATTGCTTCGGCAGATATTATCAAACCGCCAATGGTATCTTCGCCGGTTAGCCAGGGTTGAACGGTCCATTTTGCTCTTTCTTCTTCCGAAGAAAATTCGGCAGTTTCTGCCGCCAAACATTTTTGAGCCTTTTTTTGCCAGTTAGCAGACAGGTTAGGAAAAATTTGGTAGTGAGATTTACCAATTATTTCCGAGTCGAGTCCCCACTGTTGGAACCAGCGGCCAGAACAGGCCAGATAGTTCATTTTTTGGTCCACCATTGCCACGGCGGCGGGCAGATATTGGACAAATCGTCCCAAAGTCTCGGGGTCTCCAGTAGGCGATCGCTCTTTTTGTCCCTGGGTGGCCTGGCTTTTGCTATTGGCGTTATCGACCAATTTTACTGTGTTTTGCTGGACTGGCCTTTTTTTCACTTTGGGGATGCCCTCCCTGTCTGTTTGCTTTGTTAGTTGATATACCACTGTTTTTTGTAGTTGCTTTAGTTTAAGGACGCAACCCATGATGGGTCTTACCCCTTATGTTATAGCACCTTTTATGGGGAATGGCTAACGGCTCATGGCTAATGGCTAATGGTTAGGATTAACAATTAACAATTAGCAATTGACAATTAGCAATTAGCAAAAAGCGGTAAATTCTTGGTTTTCTTCAAAAATTTAATACTTGATTAAATCAAACAAAACGGTAAGTAAATTCAGATATCAAATCGACCCTTCCTTTACGCAAAACCGCAGGGTCTAATCTTTCAGTGGTATTGCAAGTCATCAATACTACCAACTTTTGTCGGTCGACCATGCCAGAAGTTTCCTCAGTAACGCTTTGGTATAAAGTCCCATCCAATAAGCTGAGAATATGCTCTGTTTTGCTGCTGTTTTGAGCCACTTCGCTCGCTCGATTTTGTGCCAAATTATCCGCTTCGTTAATAATAAGACAAACCCGCTCTAAATAATTGGGCGGCACAAAATTTTCCACGGCATCGTGGTCCAAAATAAAGATAACATAACCTAAAGGCACCAAAATTTCTTTAGCCACAGCTTGAGTCCAAGCTGTTTTACCGGTGCCCGGTTCTCCGCTTACTAAAACAGCTAACTGATGATTTTCGAGAATTGCTTGTTGTACTGTATCGGTAAACTGTTGAATATTGTCGGGAAAAGTCCTAATAGGAAACTGACTTTGAACCTGTCCGACGCGACTGTGATATCCGCTCAACATTACCGCCAAATTGTAAGTTGCTTTGCTTACTAGCGGTGCCATATCTTTAGCAATTAAAGTGTAGCGACGCCTGCCTCTGTCGTAAGTTTCTATTTGCAGCCAACAGGCATTTTTTCCCCAATGAGCGTAAACCGTTCCTAAAGTTTCTAAACGTTCCCAACTGATAAATTTTTCCACTGGATAATAAAAATTACGCTCCATAAAAGTCTGGGTAATTATGTCTGGTTTGCCTAATAATTCCAGAATTTTAAAAATAGTAATTTCCTGAAGTCTGTTAAGAACGTATTCGATGGGGATGCTGTCGCGACTTACTAATTGTTTTACCGGAGTTTCTATGCTTAAAACGTCTTTATAGCGATAATCTGGAGTTGGGGGAAGGGGGGTAATGTAATCCCAAAACTCATCGAGTTCGTAGCGACTGTTTTCGGAGAAGACGCTCAAAATATTAGCCCACCAGGCATATTGATGGCGACCTAAAACATCGGCCATATCGCTGGCTAAATCCAGAGTTTTTTGAGTAAGTTCCAAGGGGTCGTTAGTGGCTAAATACCAGAAATATTGCCAGTCAAATTCGCGATACAAGGGCCGCCATCCCGCTCCCAATAGACCTTTGCTTTGAGAGTTATTTTGTTGATAACCGTCGTGGTTAAACCAGTATCCATTTCCCATGTTTTTCTTGGCTGATAATTGTTAATTGCTAATTTTTAATTGTTAATTGCTGTAAGTATTCTGGGGGAACGTTTTCTACCAACCAAACTCCATTTTCAGAACGGTAAAATCGGAAACTTTTCTCCTGCATTGCTGCCGCATCGACGGCAAATATTACAGGATTTCCTTTTCTTTTTCCTACTATTTTAGCCGTGGCAATATCGGCGGATAAATGGACGTGATGCCTGGACATTTTGCACAATCCCGTTTCTAATATAGACTCCACTGCTCCATGCCCGGTACCGTGGTAAAGAACGTCTGGGGGTAAGGTAGGTTCCAATTCTAAATCGATTTCTACGCTGTGTCCTTGGTTGGCGCGAATTAAACTCAAAGTTTGGTCGAAGGAAAAACGTTTTTTGTCGTTTTTTGCTACTACTTCATCTAGTTCGGCGCGACTAATAAAAAACTGATTTTTAGCACAACTGTTTAACAATTCTTCCACAGAAACCCAACCTCCATGGCCTAGTTGAATGCCAATTCTTTCTGGTTGATGTCTCAGAACTTTGCTTAGATATTTGCTAATTTTTACCAAGCGGTAATTGTTCATTTTTTTGAGAATGGGGAATTGGGAATGGGGAATTGGTAATAAGTTCGGAGTTTTGATTTTTTCTTTGATTTATGACAAAAAGTTTGGGATTGTCATATTATTTTAGCAGACTGAGGTTAGGACTGGAATAATTTACAGGGAATTTACGGATAAAATTCGAGCTTTGGTTTCGAGCTTTGGTCTGGAGATCCCGATGAGAAAAGTTGGCGTACTTTGCCCATATTACAGACAAACTACAAAAATGTCAAGGGGTCAAATATAGCAGTCCCATTTGAGTCATGTAAAATAATTAGCCGCTGCATGGCAAGAGGCAAGAGGCAACAGGCAACAGCAGGCAAGAGGAAAGAGGGAAAAGTAGATACAAAAAGAAGTTTTCCGATTTTTTTCTACTATATTCCCCATTCCCCATTCCCCATTCCCCATTCCCCATTCCCCATTCCCAATTGCCAAAATTAGATTTTAGAAAAAAGCAAATGACAGAAAAACCAAATCAACCCAGAGAATACGATGCCGTGCTTGGCGGACAAAAGATACCCAAGGATGCCGGTGTTTTGGGGGGTATCGAAGGAGTGAAAATGCGTTTGACCGCCGAGGACGAATTAATCCGCATCGCCGCAGTTGGGGAGGCGATGAAATATGGGGAGGCGGGGTTGGAGGTGGCGATCGCTTGTTTAAAAGATAACTCCCCGCGAGTGCGACACACGGTTATTGACTTACTCGAACAAAAACGAAGCGAACAAAAAGCAAAATCGTAGGTCGGGCCGAAGTGAAACGCAACCCAACAAGTCGGTACCTTATTACTACGCAAGTCCTTAAAAGATAAATCCCCGCGAGTCCAGCCCACGGTTATTGACTTGCTAAAACAAAGATGAAGCGAACCGAAAGTTCGAGCGTTTATCGAAGCAAATCCCTTAGTTTTTTTAAACCTATTATTAGTAGCACTTTTTCGGGAGAAGAGTTTTCGAGGGAAATCCTCGTTAACGATAAATGGATCGAAATTTATCGCGGCGATTGAAGGGGAAAAATGGGCAAACGACCCGGTTTTTGGGGATGCAAGGCTGAAAACCTCTTAAGAGACGACGGGCGATCGCCCCCTCAAAACCCATCCAGCCACTCTCGGGCCATCTTTGGTCCCATCTAAATTGGCCCGTCAACCGGTCCCAGTCCGTCAAGAAACCCGGGTTTTTCAAAAAACCCAAGAAACCCGGTTTTTTTGAAAAACCGGGTTTCTAAGATAGATGTATCCTTAAATTGAGTTAAAATGATAAGAAATAGCAGACTAAATCAAGGTAATAAAATGACCGAAAATAAGCAGCAGCCAAGAGAATTTGATGCGGTCTTGGGAGGTGATTCTAATATCCCGTTAAGCGCGGGAGTATTAGGAGGAATCGAAGGGGTGAAAATGCGTTTAGATTCTCCTAATGCTGAGACCAGAATTGCCGCTATTTTGGAAGCATTAAGATACGGAGAAGAAGGTTTAAACTTAGTAATTAAAGCTTTTAAAGACGGTAAATTAATCGGCGTAAATTTATCGGGAATCGATTTAAGTGGGGCGGATTTGAGAGGGGCGGATTTGAGAGAAGCTAATTTAAGTTTTGCTAATTTAAGCGAGGCTAATTTGGAGCTTGCTGATTTGCGCAAAGCGAATTTAAGCAACGCCAAACTACAACAAACTAATTTAACCGGTGCTAAGTTATCTGGTGCTAATTTAACGGGAGCGGATTTGACTTAGTAAAAGGCAAGAGGCAAGAGGCAAGAGGCAAAAGTATATAAAGAAGAGAATCTCCGATTTTTTTCTACTTTTCCCTATTTCCTATTCCCTACTATTGCCTTTTGCCTCTTGCCTTTTGCCTAAAGCGGCTAATTATCTTATCCAACTCAAATAGGACTGCTATATTACACCCAACGACCGACAACAACCCTGACAGTTCCATCTTCTAAAGTTTCTTGTTCTTCTATGTTAAAACCTTGCTCTTCGACGGCAGTCATTAAAGTTTTATGGGCGTACTTTTGGGAGATATTATTAACAAACTGTTTTTCATTAATTTTTGCTCCCCAAAAATCGGCGATTATTTCATAATTTTCTCCTTGACGGCGGAAGCCTATATCGTAGCCGTTATCTTGGCGAATTACATATTCGGCGTAGGTGGAATCTCCTCGATAACCTCGCACTTTAGCATCCACTGCCACCGAGTGACCTAATTCTTGTAAAACTTCCTGCAAGATTTCGCCGTTTTTAATCTGAAGTTCGATACTGGAAAAATGAGACATAATCCGGTTTTTCTCCTTGAGTCAATTTAAAGCTCTAAGCTATTATTATAAACTTCTTTGATAAACCCGGTTTTTTGGGAAAAACCGGGTTTCTTAATTTTGTGGGGGAGGGCGATCGCTAGCTTAGAAGCCCGGTTTCTTTGACAATACCTTCGCCAAAACAAAAATACCTGCAAGAAAATGGCGTTCCTCCCCCGGGTGAAACCGGGAATATTGAACAATACCTTCGCCAAAACAAAAATACCTGCAAGAAAATGGCGTTCCTCCCCCGCCAGAAACCGGGTTTTTTCAAAAAACCCGGTTTCTTAAATCTCGATGCTGGCGAAGGTATTGTTCAAAAAACCCAGTTTCTTAAATCTCGATGCTGGCGAAGGTATTGTTCAAAAAACCCAGTTTCTTAAATCTCGATGCTGGCGAAGGTATTGTTTGAGAAATCGGGTTTCTGGGCCCTCTTTTTTAAGAAACCGGGTTTGTGGGCCACACCGGCTTTCCGGGCCCGGTCTGGGGCCCATTTTTTTTTCAAACGGTTGAAAAATGCGGATATGATAGAAAAAAGGGGCAAAACTATATAGAAGTAGGCAAGAGCCAAGAAAGTCTGGGGAGACAAGAGGTAGCAATCCCCATTCCCCCCGAACCCCATTCCCAAAAAAGCTAAGTACCTGTGCAAAATTAATTAGACATCGAACAGGCAATAGCCGCGTTCTACGGGTCAATTTTTATGTAAATATTTTTGCATACCTACTTATTAAACAAGCAAAATGGTTCCGATAAATTCAGAAAATAATTTAGAAAATTCACAATCTGCTACTATTTTAGTGGTAGATGATACTCCTGAAAATTTGCGCTTGTTAGATGTAGTTTTGAGGAGTCGCGGCTATAAAATGCGGTTGGCCCCTAGTGGCAGCCTGGCTTTAAAATCCGCCAGTGTGGAACCGCCAGATCTGATTTTACTGGATATTATCATGCCTGGTTTGGATGGATATGAGGTTTGCTCTCGGTTAAAAGCCGACCCATTAACTAGGAATATACCAGTTATTTTTCTCAGCGCTAAAGAAGAAGTATTCGATAAAATTAGGGCTTTCGATTTAGGGGCCGTCGATTATATTACTAAGCCTTTTGCTGCGGAAGAAGTGGCGTTCCGCATAGAGCGCCAATTGAAAATTTGGCAGCTCTCAAAAGAATTGGTAAAGCAAAATAATTTGCTACAAGAAGAACTCGAACAGTTACGAAATGCGGATATCTCTAATATAGATGTTTTGCGAGAGCAACTATCCAGACGAATCGATAGTTTAAACAAGACGAACCAGGACTTGCAACAACAAATAGCTCTGAGAGAAAAGGAGTTGCGCGATCGCCAGATTTTAGAGACGGAACTAAAACAGCAAAACGCTCGCTTGCAAGAGGAAGTGCGAGAGCGCAAGCAGGCAGAAGAAACTTTGCGCGAAAGGAAGCGTTTCATCGAACAAATTACCGAAACTTCTCCCACTTTGCTTTATATCTTCGATGTCGTCGAGGGGCGCAGCGTTTATTGCAATCGCGCCACTGCGGATATTTTAGGTTATTCGCCTCAAGAGCTCCTAACTAGAAGAGAGGAGTTGCTGGCGAAAGTGATGTACCCGGAGGACTTGATTTCACTGCCGGAAAAGCTGAGGCAAATATCGGAATTAAAAGATGGGGAAATCTTAGAAAGCGAATATCGACTCAGAGACTCCAGGGGGCAGTGGCGGACTTTCTTTGTGCGGCAGTTGGTATTTAGCAGAACCCCAGATGGGGATGTGCGGCAAGTTTTAGGGACTGCAGTGGATATCACCGATCGCGTTGCTGCGGAAACGGCCCTACAAAACAACGCAGAATTTTTGCGCAGTATTTATTCGGGGCTAGAAGTCGGCATTTTTATCGTCGATGTCGCCAAGGATGGAGAGTTTCGCTATGCCGGACTCAACCCCGCCCACGAAAGGATATCGGGTATTAAAGCTTCAGAATTGCGGGGCAAGACTCCAGAAGAAGTGCTGCCAGAAGCGGCGGCCCGGGCGGTGCGCGATCGCTACCAAAGTTGCGTCGAAGCGCGAACTTCTATTACTTACGAAGAGCGCTTGCCCTTCCAAAGCCGGGATACCTGGTGGATAACCAAGCTGACTCCCCTGTTTGACAGTAACGACAACCTCTATTGCATCGTCGGCACTAGCTTAAATATCACGGAGCGCAAGCAAGCAGAAATAGCACTGCGCGAAAGCAAGCGAATGCTCCAGCAAATTAGCGACTCGTCTCCCAATATCCTCTATCTCTACGATTTAGTCGAGAACCGCAATGTTTATAGCAACCGCTCTACTGCGGAGCTCTTAGGTTATTCGCCAGAAGAGATTGCAGCAATGGGAGAGGCGCTGCTGCCAACAATTATGCACCCGGAGGATTTCGCCAAAGTCCCCGAACTTCAAAAACGAATATCGAGTTTTAACGATGGCGAAGTTTTAGAACGCGAATATCGACTGAGAGACCGCCTGACGGGAGAGTGGCGGACTTTTTTCGTGCGGGAAGTCGTCTTTTCCAGAACTGTAGATGGGAAAGTCAAGCAAATTCTGGGCACGGCGATAGATATCACCGATCGCGTCAATGCCGAAATCCTCCAGGGAGAAACTGCCGAACGAGAAAAAACTCTGACTTCCGCCATCCAAAGGATTCGAGAATCTTTGGCTCTGGACACCATCTTTACAGCTACCACCGAAGAACTCCGTCAAGTCCTTAAATGCTCCCGAGTCGCTATCTACCGTTTCGATGCTGACTATAATACGGGCGAATTTGTGGCCGAGTCGGCAGAGGAGGAGCTATTGTTATTGCAAAGCCAAAGAGAGCCCCTGGGACTTACGGCAGAGTCGGAACTATTGCAAAATAGCTGCCTCCAAATCCTGTTACAGTCTCCTGGGGAAGCAGAAAGGAGAAACTGCAACTTAGAAACTCCTTGTTGTTTAGTTGTTGACGACATCGAGGAAGCTAACTATAGCGACGAATACCGACAGCAGTTAGAACAATTTGAGATTCGAGCTTACCTCATCGTCCCCATTTTCTGCAACTTTCAATTTTGGGGATTGCTAGGAGCTTATCACGGTGGCTCTCCCCGCCAGTGGAAACCCGGCGAGAGAAATATGGCGCTTCAAATAGGCAATCAATTGGGAGTCGCCTTGAAGCAAGCAGAGTTGCTAGCAGAAACCAAGAGACAGGCCGCAAAATTAGAAAAAGCTGTCATAGCCGCCGACGCTGCCAACCGCGCCAAGAGCGAATTCCTCGCCAACATGAGCCACGAACTGCGAACCCCCCTCAACGCCATTCTGGGATTTACTCAAGTGATGGGTCGCGATCGCTCTCTGTCTGTCGGCCATCAAAACAACTTAACCATCATCAACCGCGCCGGGGAACACCTCCTGGCATTGATTAACGACATTCTGGAAATGTCCAAAATCGAAGCCGGTCGCATTACCTTTAACGAAAGCACTTTCAGCTTAACTGCCATGCTGGAAACCCTGGAAAGTATGCTCAAATTCAAAGCCCAATCTAAAAGGTTAGAGCTAACTTTCGACCTTCCACGGAACCTTCCCCCAGGAGTAAAAACCGACGAAGGGAAATTGCGTCAGGTTTTAATCAATATCTTGGGCAACGCCATCAAGTTTACCAAAACGGGCAAGGTGAGTTTGCGACTGGAAATAGAACATAATTCTCGCTTGCTCTTTGAAATAGAAGACACCGGCCCCGGCATCGCCCCAGAAGAAATGGATAGTTTATTTGAAGCCTTCGGGCAAACTCAAGTGGGGCGCAAATACCAACAAGGCACCGGTCTGGGTTTGCCCATCAGCCGAAAGTTTGTGGAGTTGATGGGGGGAGAGCTTCGGGTTCGCAGCAAGCTGGGCGAGGGCAGCGTTTTTGCTTTCGACATTCCGATCGCTGCCGTCGAGGGTGTCGCCGTTACTAGCTCTAAGCGGGGCAGGGCGATCGCTCTAGCGCCGGGTTCTCCAGAATATCGGATTTTAGCAGTTGACGATCGCGCCGATAACCGCTACTTGTTGGAAACCCTTTTGAGTGCTATCGGTTTTCAAGTGCTGGCCGCAGAAAACGGGGAGGAAGCCTTGGCTTTGTGGTCGAGTTGGGAACCCCATTTGATTTTAATGGACATGCAGATGCCGGTGATGGACGGTTTTGAAGCCACCCAAAGGATTAAAGCTACCGATAAGGGTCGAAAGACGACGATTATCGCTCTAACTGCCAGCGCCTTCGAGGAAGATCGTCAGAAAATTTTGGCCGTCGGTTGCGACGACTTCGCCAGCAAGCCTTTCCAAGAAGAGGTCTTGCTGGAAAAAATAGGTAATAGTCTTGGGATACAATACATCTACGAAAACGACGACCGACAGTCTGGAGAACAAAGTACAGAAGTTTCTTTGACAGTCGCGCAGTTAAAAGAATACTTATCTCAAATGCCTCCTGCGTGGCTCGAAGAACTTTATCGCGCTACGGTAATGGGTGCCGACGATAGGATTTTAGAATTATTAGAACAGATTCCACCGGAGTTAAAACCATTAGCTAAGGCACTAGAAGATTTAACTAATAATTACCAATTTGAAGTAATTTTGGAAGCCATAGAACCATAGTTCGTAGCAATCGCTTTAGCGATTGTTCGTAGTAATCGCTTTAGCGATTGTTCGCCGCAATCGCTTTAGCGATTGTTCGCCGC
>CAZUCT010000230.1:0-11903 GCA_964619285.1 uncultured bacterium
GTTGGCAGCTAAAACAAAAACGTCGTCCTCAAAGTCCACAAAAGGATATCTTCGTTATCGCGATTTTGATTGGGGGCAGTAATCCAAATCAAACCGGGAGTTAGCCAGATGCCATCGCGGATTTGGTAGCGATAAAAAGCTTCCACATGAACCGAAGTATCGTTACTCGGCAGCTCCACTCCTTCCATACTGGCAAGATAAGGTTGAACTCCCAGAACAATACCGCCCAAATGTCCCGGACCTCCCAAATCGGGAAAAGCAAAGGTGAGGGCGTAATTCCAAATCTCTCCATCTCCTGCATCGATCGCCTCCACCTCAGTCAGCCCCACCCAACCGCTAAGAGTAAATTTAGGACTGACGCGCCAAGAAAACTGACCCCCGTAGGAGTTAGAATTAACGGTAAAAGGAGCTAAAACGTCTTCAAGCACGCTGCTGCCGACAGCACCGCGAATCCTAATCACCCCGCTATTATCGCCAAAAGTAAAAGAACCGGGTTCAAAATGAGCGCGGTTGTAGAGAACGGACAGGCCAAAATTAGCACTGGGAGTCCAGGTAATCTGAGCTAAAGCAGTAAAATTACCGTCAAACAAACCCGCGCCCATACTAGGATTAGAACCCTCTCCGGCTAAATAACCGGCGGTCAAAGCCAAGGCAGGATTAAACTGATAAGTAAAACCGGCACCGACGCCGCCCCCCAGTCGATAAACCGGGTTTTTATTACCAAAGATACTCAAACTTCCCGTTCCTCCCTCAAAGTTCTCAAAATAAGGGTTGAGGTAATTAGTTCCAAACCATTGCGAACCATTTAATGCAGATACATGAACCCGCATTTTCTCCCCAACGGGAAATACATATTCCAAATAACTGAAGAAAGCTATATCGTCCTCAATCTCGCCAAAATATTGATAAGTTTGAAGGACTTCGCGAGTACCGCCCGCTAAAACGGGAGGGTTGGCGTTGCTGGCGTAAACAAAACGCATCCAGAGTTGGTCTTTGCCGGTGAAGCTAGCTAGGGCAACCAGTCGAGTGCGGTATTGGAAAACTGTATTATCTTGTCCTTCCCCCGAGAAGACTCCGTTTAAACCGAAGATAACTTCTCCCAGGAGTTTGCTGGTGGGAGAAAATTGACTTGCTTCTAGTTCGGCCATGCGAAATTCTAGGACGTCTATGCGATTTTCTAACTCCGCTAGTTCTATGGCAAAGTCTTCTTGGAGTCGCAAAAAAACTTCTAGATCGTCCTGAGTAATAGTATCGAGGCCGGCGAAGACTTCGGTAATTCGTTCCAGACAGGCGTTTAAGGCGGCGGCAAATTCGTATCGGGTGATGGGGCGATCGCCTCGGAAGGTTCCATCTGGATATCCCGCGACACAGCCGTAGCGTTCCACCAGAGATTGTAAGGCTTGAAATGCCCAATCCGTCGGGTTGACGTCCGAGAGTTGGGAAACCGAGGTTACTTGTTCGAGGTTATCCGTGTAGGGAGATTTTATTGTTGTTGGTTCGCAGATGATGTCCTCGCAGGAGAGCTCTTGGGAAGGGGCCTCTTGCGGTAAATTCCTGTTAGGAATATCTGCTCGTTCTAATTTTTCTACTGGGATTACTGCTGCTGGGGATAAATTGGTTTCTCCTGCATTTGAGGAACTGGATGCGGCGAGGATCCCTAGGGTGCCGGCGGCGATCGCTGTTGCTAAAATTCTCGGTCTTAAAAACGGGCCCTTGTCAGTCATAATTTTTCCTTTTTATCTATCTGAGGATGGGGATTAATATAGCGCTGTTGTTGAAGGCACCCTGTTTTTTAATTTGCTTTCCCCATTAACGGTAGTTTTAGAAACTACTTCAAATTCAACAGATACCTTAGAACAATTGAGGAAAAATTACAATACTTTTGTTAAAAAATTTCACAATTTTTGCGGCAAAAAAAAACACCGCCATCAAGGAGAGTGGCGGGTAAATTGGGAGCATTTCAAATGCATAATTGCTAATTGCTTTTTTATTGTCCAGTTACAATTAGGGACTTGCCATTTAATAAAATACCGATGTGTCGGGCTCCGGTTCGCGCGCGCCCTACCTACCATTGGTACTCTATTTTTTGGCAAGTCCCTTAGCAGTTAACAATTAACAACTAACAAATTAAAACCGGTTAATAATAATCGACCTGTGGTTGAGGTTGGGGCATTTCAAAATTAGAAGGATCGCAAATGTAGCGAGTGGTTTCTTCCTCCAGCCTGTGGACGTGATAAGGTTCGAGGCTATTGCTATGCCTTAAAGCTGCCAGATAACCATCTAAAAACAGCCTTAAGTCATCATAGCGATAGCCTCGATTCCACATTTCCACTAAAGAATCGGTGAGTTTTTGGTAGTGGCGGATTGTCAGAGTGTCGGTAAGCATAATGGCCTCTTGTCAATTGTTTGCTAATTTTTATTTCTTTTAGATTTTTACGGCGGGTTGGCTTGGGGATCGTGACATTAGCAAATTCGTTCTTGGTATCCTAGCACGTTTCTGCTGTTTGCCCGTTCGAGACATTTTTCGGGAGCGTCCCAGGGAGTATTGGCCTCCTTCGCCTACTTTACATTTTAAAACAATTTATCGGGGGCGATCGCTATTTCCACGGTACAACTACCCAGCTTTACCAAATTTTTAACTTTTTTTCTCTTGTTTTAACTAAAATTCTCAATTTCTTGACTCAAAAACGATTAAATGTTATAATAAACCAGATAAAAAAAACTAAATTAATCGAGAAAAAGAGCGAAAGTAGTAGATGTTACAGAACTCAGGGCGAAATTTTGTTAAGCTAATAAAGAACCAATTATAAATTTTGAAAAAAGGTGGATCGGTGACATCTCGTCGGATTTTAATAATAGAAGAAAATCCACATTTGCGATCGCTCTTAGGCTGGCACCTACAGCAAGAGGGATATCTGGTATCTCAATCGGGAGATATCCGCAGCGCTAAAGAAAAGTTGCCGCAAATTCAGCCCAGTCTAATCATTCTCGAAACCGAACTGCCAAGTGGAAACAGCCTCGAATTTTGCCAGTGGCTTCAAGAACGCCAACAAAGTCTCATTTTAATCTTGTCGGTCCGCAACACCGAAGCAGATATCGTCGCAGGTTTGAAGGCCGGCGCAGATGACTACCTCACCAAACCCTTCGGCATTAAAGAATTTTTGGCCCGAGTCGAGGCCCTATTGCGACGCCAAAGAAAAATAACTCCGCTTTTCAGCCTCGATTATGGCGACTTAACTATAGATTTGGTACATCGTCGCGTTAAGTTTAAAGGTTATTTTATCGATTTAACTCCCCAGGAGTTTAGCTTGCTCTACGTCTTAGCTCAAGCGGGGGGCCTGCCCCTGAGTCGTTCGGAACTCTTAAAGCGGGCCTGGCCGGATGCGATCGACAACCCCCGGACCATCGACACCCACGTTCTCTCCCTCCGCAAGAAAATAGACATCAACCCCGGCGAACCCAGTTTAATTCAAACAGTCCGCAGCGTCGGCTATCGCTTCAATAAAGAAAAACTCGAAGGAGGGCCGATGGCAAATTCTTCCAAACAACCGATAGCGGTGGGATTTGGTAAAAGTTAAAAGGGCAATTAGCAATTAGCAATTAGCAATTAGCAATTAGCAAAAATCCTAACTCCATTCCTCCGTTTCCCGTACTTCTGCCGCAATTAAATTTTGTCGCAACTCCATCCAGTCCATTTCCTCAGAGGAAACGTCCGCTACCAGTTTCCCGGACTCTAAGTGGAGGACTCGCGTGCAAAATTCCCGGGCAATCTCTAATTGATGGTTGGCCATTAAGATAGTCGTGCCTTTGTCGGCTAATAATTGAAGCGCTTTTAACAATCGAGCCGCTTTACCGCTATCCAGGGCCGAAACGGGCTCGTCTAATAAAAGAATTTTGGGCTCGATCGCCATTGCCCGAGCGATCGCCGCCAACTGTCGCTGCCCCACGGAAAGTTGTAACTCCGTCCGCGATAACCAATCTTGGGGAACGTGCAATTGTTCCATCCAGTAGGAAGTACGTTCCGAGATTTCTGCTGGCCTCAAACCGCGCAACTTCAGAGGATAGGCCATCGCCTCCCCTACCGACATCCCCAACAATTTCGACTCCTGAAGCACCAACGTCACCTCTCGCCGCCACTCCAACACCGATATTTCCAGAATATTCCGTCCTTCCAGATAAATAGAACCGGCGGTGGGAGAAGTTAATCGATTTAACACTCTTAATAAAGAAGTTTTACCCGCTCCCGATGGCCCGATAATGGCCGCTCTTTCTCCGGGTTGGACGGCAAAAGACAGGTCCGTTAGCAAACGGGCGCCCAATTTCGTCCCCAGGCAGACCCCTTCCAATCGCAGTTTATTACCTTGTTTATCCATATCTATTCCACGAAACTTTACAAAAGTTCATAAAACTTCTTTGAAAATTAATACAATAGTTGATAATACCGCTCTTAAGAGTCGGTCGAATGTCGGTAGCAGTTAAATCGCGCCCAAAATTTACGAGAAAAAAACTATGCAAATATCCTCAAACTCTTCCTACTCCCACCGAGACAAAATTAACCAGGCGCAGAAACAAGGATCGTTCGATACTAGCGAAGAACGATATAAAACCTTAGTTGCTAATATTCCGGGTGCTGTCTACCGCTGTGCCTGCGATGCCTATTGGACGATGGAATTTATCAGCGATGCCATTGAGGAAATCGCTGGTTATCCACCTTCAGATTTTATCAACAATCGAGTCCGTTCTTTTGCCAGTATTATTCACCCCCAAGACCGAGAAAAGGTAGAAATCGGAGTAAGAAAAAGCTTAGAAGCTCGTCAACCGTATATCTTAGAATATCGCATTTTAGCAGCAGATGGCAGTCTAAAATGGGTTTATGAAAAAGGTCAAGCTGTCTATGGAGAAGGAGAAAATAACGCCGCAGCTATTCTCTATTTAGATGGGGTAATTTTAGACATTACCGAAAGGAAAAAAACCGAAATTAATCTGAGAAATACTACAGATTTTCTCAATTCAGTATTAGACAATCTCCCAGTTAGCGTCGCTATCAAAGATGCGATCGAACGGCGTTTTATTTACTGGAATAAAGCTAGCGAAGAACTTTTTGGTTATAGTTCGGAAGAGGCAATAGGTAAAGGGTGCGATGATATTTTCCCCGCGAACAAAACCAGCAAACAAGAATGGGAAATGCTAGCTAAAGGGGAAACTGTAGAACGTCCCTCAGAAGCCATAGAAACTCCCCTGGGAAAAAAGCGCTTTCTCCACACGAAAAAAGTGCCTTTATTTGACGACGAAGGAGTCTCTAGGTACGTCCTCAGAATTTCTCAAGATATTACAGAAAGAAAAGAAACGGAATTAGAGTTATCTCGTTTGGCCTTAGTAGCTCAAAAAACTCAAAATGCTGTCATTATTACCAATCCTCACGGTTCGATTCAATGGGTAAATGATGCGTTTACGAGAATTACAGGTTATCAACTAGAAGAAGTATTGGGACGAAAACCCGGTTCTTTTCTTCAGGGAGAAAAAACTAATCCAGAAACGGTGGCAAAAATTAGAAAAGCGATCGCTGCCCGAGAAGAATTTGACGGGGAAATCTATAATTATAAAAAAGACGGTAAAGGCTATTGGTTATCTTTGTCGATCGCCCCAATTTACGACCATCAAACGGGAGATTTGCAGGGTTTTATAGCCATCGAAAGCGACGTAACGGAACGGAAAAAAACAGAAGAAGCTTTGAGAGATAGCGAAAGTCATTATCGTTATATCGTCGAGACAGCTTCCGAGGGTATTTGGATGTTTGATGCCGAGAGCAAGACGACTTTTGCTAACAATAGGATGGCAGAAATGCTCGGTTGTAAAGTTGAGGAAATGGTGGGGCGATCGCTCTTTGAATTTATGGATGGGGACGGTCGAAAACAAGCCAAATTATATGTGGAACGCCGCCGTCAAGGCTACCACGAACGCCACGATTTTAAGTTTAAACGCAAAGACGGTTCCGACCTTTGGGCCATTGTTTCGGCAACGCCAATTTTTGATGGTAACGAGGAATTTTCCGGGGTTTTGCGGATGATTACCGATATAAGCGATCGCAAAGCTGCCGAAGCAAAATTACAACAAACTCTCAAAGAATTAGAATTTCAAAAATTCGCTCTGGACCGCTCTTCTATTGTAGCCATAACTGACGAAAAGGGTGTCATTACTTATGTCAACGATAAGTTTTGCGAACTGTCTCAATATTCCCGGGAGGAAATCATTGGCAAGACCCACAAAGTAGTTAATTCTGGGTATCATTCGCGGGAATTTTTTCAAAATCTCTGGTCAACTATTACTCAAGGAAAAGTTTGGACTAGAGAAGTAAAAAACCGCAGCAAAGATGGCAGTTATTACTGGGTTTACACCACCATCGTACCTTTTTTAAACGATGCAGGAAAACCTTATAAGTATGTAGCAATTCGCAGGGATATTACTGCCAGAAAGAAAGCGGAAGAGACTTTGCAAAAAACTGTAGATGAGTTACATCTAACCTCGCAAAAATTAAGAAGTAAAAACTACGAGCTTGCAGGGACTTTAAAGGAATTAAAACAAACTCAGCTTTTAATGGTTCAAAACGAAAAGATGGCGAGTTTGGGGCAGCTTGTAGCGGGCGTCGCTCACGAAATTAATAACCCCGTCGGTTTTATTTCTGGGAATATCAGCCACGCGAATCAGTACGTCCAAGATTTATTACGACTTATAGAACTTTACCAAGAAGAATATCCAGAACCAGCACCGCTAATTCAAGAAGAAATAGAGGCAATGGAACTCGATTTTATCTTGGAAGATTTACCAAAAGTTCTAGGTTCGATGAAAATGGGGGCCGACAGAATACGGGAAATTGTTCTCTCCCTCCGCAATTTTTCTCGTTTGGATGAGGCGGAACAAAAGCGGGTTAATCTTCACGAGGGTATGGAAAGTACGCTGTTGATTTTAAAGCATCGCTTTAAGGAAAATGGAGAAAGTCCTCGGGTAGAAGTTGTTAAAGAATATGGAGATTTGCCGCGAATAGATTGTTATCCGGGTCAGTTGAATCAGGTTTTTATGAATATTATCGGTAACGCTCTCGATGCTTTGGAAGAAGCGGCGATCGCTGGTAATTTATCCCGGGGAGATAATGGCAATTTTCCCACTTGTTCTTTGCCGGCAATTAAAATTTCTACGGAACTAAAGCAAGGTTCTTTTCTCTCTAACGGGGAATTAACAAAGGGTCGGTTTGTAGAAATTAAAATTGCCGATAACGGACCGGGAATACCCGAGAAGATTCGCCAAAAGTTGTTCGACCCGTTTTTTACGACTAAACCTGTGGGTAAAGGCACTGGTTTGGGTTTATCTATTAGCTATCAAATTGTGGTGGAACGGCATCGAGGAAATATTGAATGCGTTTCTAAACCCGGGGCGGGAACTGAGTTTATTATTCAGATTCCCGTTGGCAATTAATAATTGATGTTCGTAGTAATCGCGGAGCGCGATTAAATCGCCGCCGCAATAGTCCAAGCATCTACTAATAACAAAAATAAAGTCAATCCCAACAAAATAAAATACATCCACGGTTGAGAGAGAGGGCGGACATCGGTGGTATCGATACCAGTTTTTTCTTCGACAATTTTTACTAATTTGGCAAACCCGGACACTCGCATCGGTAATAAATAACCTTGACCGGAATTGTTGAGAAAATAATAAACTATTCCACCTTGTCCGGTGGTTCGAGGTTTTAAAGCTTTTACTTCTGCCCAAGGCAGGGACCAACCTTTGCGAAAGAAACTCGGCACCCACTGGGGATAGCAAACTTGAATTTTTTCTTCATCCACAATTACTCTTTCTGTTAGGGCAGCATAAAGAGCGATCGCCCCTAATACCAATGCCACCGCCAGCATCCCTGGAGTTACTGGGGCCTGGGTGACTTGAGATAAGAAAGGTAAAGGTAAGGTTAAGGCAAAATATAAGCTCAAAAGAGTAATTCTAATTAGAGGAGAAAGGCGAAATACGGTCATTGTTAATTGTTAATTGTTAATTGCTAATTGTTAATTGCTAATTGTCAATTGTTAATTGTTAATTGTTAATTGCTAATTGTCAATTGTCAATTGTTAATTGTTAATTGTTAATTACAAAAAAAACGATGGTTGTATTTAATTTGGGCAATACTACCATCGTTTTTGTTATTTTAAATTGCGAATAAAATCCAAAAGCTGAAAAAAGTTGAGGGGTCGAGCTATAAATAGATTAGACCTATTGCAAAAGTCCAAGCAAATTCTTTTTTAATGTATTTTTCCTCAAAAAAGATTAACTTTTGCCTTTTGCCTTTTGCCTTTTGCCTTTTGCCTCTTGCCTTTTGCCTCTTGCCTACTTCTGTAAGAAGTCTATTAATCAACGGCACTCAAAGCAGGTTCGGCTTTCTTTTCTGGTTTGGGTCGAGCTGCCGAAGTTCGTTTAAGTTTTTGAGCCGGGCTAATCGTCGAGAAAGGGCCTTGATTCATTTGTAAGCGATCGCAAGGCACTGTATCTGATAATACCGAACTTGCCATCATCCCCGTATGAATTTCCAACAAAGCTTCCGGTAGAGCTTCAAACATTAAACGCTGTCCCGGAAACACAACCCGCTCAAAATACCAGTTAGGAATATTGCTAATTCTAGCGATTTGAATTTGACTGGTGGCGTTGACGTAGCAGCAAAGAATTTGGCCGTTGCTGTTAGAAGGTAGGGGATCGAGAATTTGTGCCATGATATGCAGTTCCTCAGGAATTTGCTTTTAAAACATTTAGTTATGTAAACCAATGTAACATTAGCTTTCCCGAGTTGCTGTAATTTCTAATACCAATTTCTAATTTTTTTTTAATCAATCATAAGTATTTAAGATGACAATCTTAAATAATTCTAAAGATAGAAGAGAATTTTTTAGATTTGTGTTAAAATTTACAATTATTTTATTTTTAGACTTGAGAAGAGAAATTTAAAACTTGAGAAGGGAATGTAAGCGATCGCTCAGGGAAAGTCCATTAAAATAAAAGATATGCAACAATTAGTAAATTTTTCTGAAAAAACCTTGACAAGTTGTTGACGTTGTGGTATAAGAAGGTTGAAAAAAATCTCATGGACAATAAAATTCTTTACGTTCGGCTGCCGTGCAATCCCATTTTCCCCATCGGGGTAGTCTATCTGGCAGACCACATCGGGAAGCTCTTCCCAGAAGTAGAACAGCGAATCTTCGACCTGGGAGCAGTGCCGCCCTTAGACTACAAATCGGCCCTGGATGCCTGCATCGATGAATTTAAACCAAACCTCTTAATCTACTCCTGGCGGGACATCCAAATTTATGCCCCAGTGGGAGGGCGCGGCGGCAACCCCTTGCAAAACGCCTTCGAGTTCTATTACGGGAAAAATCCCCTAATCAAATTGCGAGGAGCTTTTGGCGGACTGCGGTTGGCGGTTTCCTATTATTCCGAGTTGTGGCGCAACTTGGGATTGATAGAACGGGGCTTAAAACGGGCCCGAGCTTATCGCCCGGAAACTCGCGCCGTCGTGGGCGGTGGGGCCGCGAGCGTCTTTTACGAACAGTTGGGCCGGAGCTTGCCCCAGGGAACGATTGTTTCCGTGGGAGAAGGAGAAGCGCTATTAGAAAAGTTGGTGCGGGAGGAAGATTTGGCGGGGGAACGCTGCTATGTAGTAGGAGAAACGCAACCGCGCGATCGCCTCATTCACGAAAAACCGGCTCCCATCGAAAAAACCGCTTGTAATTACGACTACATCGAAAGCATCTGGCCCGAATTTTCATACTATTTACAAGACCGAGATTTCTATGTGGGCGTACAAACGAAACGAGGTTGCCCCCACAACTGCTGCTATTGCATTTACACGGTCATCGAAGGCAAACAAGTGCGGATAAATCCTGCAGATGAAGTAGTAGCAGAAATGCAACAGCTTTATAACCAAGGCATTAGAAATTTCTGGTTTACGGACGCTCAATTTATTCCGGCCCGGAAATATATGGAGGATGCGGTGGAACTGCTGCAAAAAATCGTCGATGCGGGCATGGACGACATTCATTGGGCGGCCTATATTCGGGCGGATAATTTAACTCCCGAGTTATGCGATTTGATGGTAAAAACCGGCATGAATTATTTTGAAATCGGCATTACCAGCGGTTCCCAAGAACTGGTTCGCAAGATGCGGATGGGTTATAACTTGCGGGTAGTGTTGGAAAATTGCCGGGATTTAAAAGCAGCCGGTTTTAACGATTTGGTATCGGTTAATTATTCTTTTAACGTCATCGACGAAACCTACGAAACGATTCGCCAAACCATCGCTTATCACCGAGAGTTAGAGAAGATTTTTGGTGTAGATAAAGTGGAACCGGCAATATTTTTTATTGGGTTGCAGCCCCACACTCATTTAGAGGAATATGCCTTTAAAGAAGAGATTTTGAAACCGGGGTACGATCCGATGAGTTTGATGCCTTGGACGGCGAGGAAGTTATTGTGGAATCCCGAACCTTTGGGAGGGTTTTTTGGGGAGGTTTGTTTGGAAGCTTGGGAGCGAAATCCTAAGGATTTCGGTCGCGAAGTAATGGCGATTTTAGAAGAGCGTTTGGGTCGTTCCGAATTGAAGGAAGCTTTGAGCGCGCCGATGGGTTCTAAGGATAGTAAAAAAGAGTTGGTAGGGGTGTAAAAAAAGCTAATTGCTAATGGCTAATTGCTAATGGCTAATTGCAAGCTTGTTAGCAACGCAACCAAAATTTCCCAGTAGGGTGCGCAATGCGCACCTTACAAAATTATCGAAAAACTAGACATATTTTGTTGGGTTCCACTCCGTTCCGCACAACCTACAAAAAGTAATTATTTTAAAAAGTTAAGCAATAAAAAAAAATCTTATGAAGTCAGAAAAAGCCAACAATAAATCACCCCATCATGTAGTAATAGTCGGGGGCGGATTTGGCGGATTATATGCGGCTAAAGAATTAGGGAAAGCGGATGTAAAAGTGACTTTAATTGACAAAAGAAATTTCCATTTATTTCAACCTTTGCTGTACCAAGTGGCGACGGGGAGTTTATCTCCGGGGGATATTGCTTCGCCGCTGCGGGGAGTGTTAAAAAATAATAAAAATACGACAGTTTTGTTGGGGGAAGCCATAGATATAAAGCCAGAAGAAAATAAGTTAATTTTGCGCGATCGCGACCTAACTTACGACAGTTTAATTGTGGCTGCGGGAGTCAAAGATTTTTACTTCGGTCGCGACGAATGGCAAGAAAAAGCGCCGCCATTAAAAACAGTAGAAGATGCCTTAGAAATGCGCAGGCGAATTTTAGGAGCTTTTGAAGATGCGGAGAAAGAAAGCGACCCCCAAAAACGACGGGCTTTGCTAACATTTGTTATCGTTGGCGGCGGACCTACGGGAGTGGAATTAGCGGGGGCTTTAGCGGAGTTAGCTTATAAGAAATTCAAGCCAGATTTTAGGAATTTTGATACTAGCGAGACCCGCATTTTTTTAATAGAAGGAATGGAGAGAATTTTGCCACCTTTCCCACCAGAATTATCGGCAAAAGCAGCAACAGCTTTGAGCGAGTTGGGCGTAACGATACGGACGAAAAGTCTGGTAACAAATATAGAAGATGGTAAGGTGACAGTCCGGAGTGGGGAGGAAACCGAGGAAATAGAAGCCGAGACCGTGTTGTGGGCCGCCGGAGTGAAGGCATCGGAGATGGGAGAGGCGATCGCTCGTAGGACGGGGGCCACACTCGACCGGGCCGGACGAGTTGTGGTAGAAAAGGACTTGAGCGTACCGGGCCATTCTAATATTTTCGTTATCGGAGACTTAGCAAGTTACGAGAGAAAGACGAGAGTTTGAAAGCCGTGTCTTTTTAAAGCACGGATGAAA
>CAZUCT010000231.1:0-11780 GCA_964619285.1 uncultured bacterium
TACGAACCACCAAACTTGATTTTTAGTCCAACCTTGATAGTGTTGGAATAAAATCGCAAACCGCTGTTCTAAATAAGGTTTTACCTTGCGGCAAAATAAGACTATTTTTAACAAAATGCCGATAGTAAAAATACTGCCCAGGTTATTAATGAGGTCGTAAAAAACATAGTGTTTTGGCTGTTCGAGACTCTCGACTACGAGAAAATCCAATAACCTTCTACAAGTGCCCACAAAGAGAAATTCGCTAGGTTTTTGACTGTCGTTATGAGCCAAAGTATTTTGCAACTGCTTATATAATTTATTGCTAAATTGACCCTTACCGTATTTGGGGTCGATGGAGAGGGTTAGATATTCGTACAAACCTTCTTTAAAACTGCGATAAGAACGCAATTTGCGACAATAGGCGAGAAACTTTTCTGCTAAATCTTTTAAAGTATTAAATCCATCAACTTTGCCTGTAAAATGTTCTAAGGCGTGCTGGAACTCTTCGTTACTAAGGAGAGTCGGATTGTTCGCATCGTTAGAGAAATTGGGTTGTTTTTGCAGTTTAATAAAATTAGCTACATCCCTTTGGTATTCTTGTTGGGCTTGGTTGGTTATGATTCTAATTTCTTGTCGTTCCCGATCGCTACTGTTATCCGTTAAACAACTATGGGGATACATAAAAGGATAGCGATCGATAAAAGTTTCTAAAGGTTTTTCTTTAGAAATATTCTCATTTTCTACTACTACCTTATGACGGAAAACATGAGCTAACCGTCGCAAGGCTAAATATTGTTCGCTGTTAATAAAATTACGATTGAGACTGCGCAAACGCTGTTCCGTCCAAGAGGAAGGAACCCTGGTTGGAATTTCCTCAAAACAGTCTATGAATTGTGAAATTGCCCCTTGTAGTTTGGGATTTTGCAGCCAATTATTAATTAAAATGTAGCAACTTCTATTGAGAATAAAATTAAATTTTGCATCGATACCATCGGAGTCAACCAGTTTAGATATAACCTGCCATAATTGAGTATTAGCTTCGCCCTTGCCCTCAATTAAAATACTGCGAAAATTATCGATTATTTTAGCAACAGAATCTTCTCTAGACAAAGCTTGCAGGCCGTCGTAAAGCAACTGCTCTTCTAAGGAAAACTTGCGATTGTAGGTTTTAAAATTATGGGAATTAGAATTAATCATAGTCAGGGCCCCTAGTTTTATTATCCACCCATTCAATTCCTATGGATTTTGCTGTTTATTTTGCTGAGTCTATTTTTCTTCGTCTATTTTTCTTCAAAAAACTCTTACTTTTGCCTCTTGCCTCTTGCCTATTGCCTGACTTCTGCAAGAAGTCTAATAAATGCGCCCTGACTTTGCTGTGGAGCCCGCTCAAATAAGGCTAGCTCGGGATTTCCGTAAATCTACGGAGAAGAAAGTTAATTAAGACCTGCACTTTTAGTTTAATAGAAAATCGGTAGCTGCTATGTAAAGATTTGATGAAGAAGCAGCCGATCGTTGACAAACGGCACTAAGGACTTGCGTAGTAATAAGGTACCGACTTGTTGGGTTGCGTTTCACAGGAGCCCAACCTACGATTTTCCTTCATCTGGTAGTTTATTTTTGCGCGACTCCTAACGCTCGATCGCTCCCAAACTCTTAAGAGTAGCTTTCACGGCAGCAGTTATCCCCCGAACCTCGCTAATATTCATACCATCGTAAGGCCGATCGCTTCTAAAAGTTTTCAGACATTCCCCAGAACTAACCAACCAAATTTTTATCTGGCGATCGTGACTGCCGCTGACCAAAAATTCGGCATTGTCGCTTAAATGTACGGACCAAACGGGGCTTTGATGGCCGGAGAAAACTTGCAAGCATTTTTCGCGATCGCCATCCCACAGCTCCACCTCTAGTTCTTCGCTGGCAGTTACCAAAAGTCGATCGCCCTCCTCAAAACAAAGACCGCGAACTTCCTCTCTGGGGCAAAGCCAACTTTTGAGAGATTGTCCGCTTCTTACACTCCATAATTTCACAACCCGCTCTTCGCTACAACTAGCGAGGACCATTTCAGAATTTTTGCCGGAACTAAAAGCAAGATAGCGAACCCGATCGCCCCCTGCCTCGAAACTTTTCACCCATTCCCCACTGTTCGCATCCCAGAGTCTAAGGGTTCGATCCTGACTGCCGCTTGCCAGAAAACGACCGTCGGGGCTAAAAGCGATCGCCACCACCCAGCGAGTATGTCCGGTCAGAGCGTGAAGACATTCTCCCCCCCTCACGTCCCAAAGTTTAATCGTTCCGTCGTCGCTAGCGCTTGCCAAAATTTGTCCGTTGGGACTAAAAGCGATCGCTTGTACCCGATCGCTATGACCCAGGAAACTATGCAAGCATTCCCCAGTGTCAACCTTCCACAGTTTAACCGTGCGATCGTAACTGCCGCTTGCCAATAAATCCCCATCGGGACTGAAAGCGATAGACCACACCCACTCCTGATGGCCGCGCAAACTTCTCAAACATCTACCCGCCCTCGCATCCCACAATCTCGCGAGGCGATCGTCGCTGCCGGTAGCTATAATTTCCCCTCCAGGACTTATAGCAAAACACCAAACCTGATGGGTATGACCGCGCAAAGTTCTCAGACGCTGGCCTGCCGCCACATCCCACAATTGCACGATTCTTTCGACGTTGCCCGTTACCAGCAGTTCGCCGTTGGGGCTGAAAGCTGCCGATCGCACCTGACTTTCAAACCCGAATAAGGTTTTGATACAAGTGCCACTATTGATTTCCCAGAGTTTTACCGTGCGATCGTCGCTGCTGGTAGCGAGGAGGCGACCGTCGGCGCTAAAAGCTACTTCCCACACTCCGTCGGCGTGACCGAGGAGAATACCGACGCATTCTCCGGTTTGGATGTCCCACAATCTCACGGTGCGATCGTCGCTGCTACAGGCGATCGCTCTCCAGTCTTCCTCCTCTTCCCAGTCTTCGACAAACCCTACCGCCAAAATTAAGCTAATATTGCTAATAAAAGTAGAGATACATTTTCCCGTGTTGGCATCCCACAGTTTTGCCGTTTGGTCGTCGCCGCAAGTTGCCAAGAGGTTTTTTTCGGGGCTAAAACTCAAACTGCGAATTGCCGAAGTATGACCTTGTAAGCTTCTCAGACGTTGCCCGGAATTAAGGGCCCGCAGTTCGATGCTGCCGTCGTCGCTGCCGCTGGCGAGTAGTTTTCCGTCGGCGCTGAAGTCGATACAATTGATGCGATCGCTATGCCCCTCCCATGTATCGATACATTCTCCGGTTACAGTATCCCACAGTCTAATAATGCGATCGTCTCCTCCAGTGGCTAAGATTTTGCCGTCTCTACTAAAAACTATAGCTCTGACCGCACCTATTCCATCCCCAAAAGCTAGTAATTGTTGTGCGTCTGCTACTTGCCACAAAAAGATATGACCTTCTGCGTCTGCGGTTGCGAATTTTTCGTTATTGCAGAAAGCCACCGCCAGATAATTTCCTAATGTTTTAGCAAATACGGATTTGGATAAGTCTGCGCCAGCAAAATTGACGTTACATAAGGTCATGTCTTGGAGGTATGCTTGCCAAATTGGCAGCTCCGAAAAGTCATAATTGCTGATGTCTATTTTGAGGCGATCGCACAAATTAATCAGATTTCCGCCTCCGTATCCTGGAAATTCTCTGGAACTTTTGATTTTCAATAATATTTGTTTGATTTTGGCTTCTAATCTGTCGGCAAATCTATAAATACTTGATAATTTTTGGGCTATTGGTTGAAGAATTACCCGGATTTGACTTTCGCGAATGTAGTCTTTTGCTTGGGCTTTTACTAGGGCATTAGTTCTTAATAAATTTGGGCTTTCTGTCTCGATTTCTGTGACGATTTTTTCGATTAATTGTTTGACGCTATATTCCATTACCACCGGTTGTTGGGTGAATTTACCCGACTTGTTTTCCACGAGCGATCGCCTGGTTAGAGATTCTAAAGATTCGATTAATTCCGTGGGGGCAAGGGTTGAGATAATATCTTTTTGTAATTCGGCAATGGAAATTGATTCGCGATTAATTGCCAACCAATACATTATTTCCATTTCTAAATCCGAGAGGCGAGCTAATTGTTGTTCTAATAAATCGCTCAGATCTCCAAAAACTGCGATGCCTTCTTCTATATGTTCTAAAAATTCGGCAATATTACCCCCAAATAAATCTTGGATGGTGGTAGTAACGATTTTTAAAGCTAAAGGATTCCCCGCATAACGTCCTACCAATTGCTGCCAAATTTCTTCGGAAATCGATAAACCTTTAGCCGAGAATATTTCTTGACAATCGGCATCTTCTAAACCTCTTAATTGCAAGCAGCGCACTTGAGGATTGTTGCTGCCAAAAGTTGCAATTTCTTTGGGTTTTTCTCTACTGGTTAAAATCAAACAACTTTGATGGAGTGTTTCGCCAATACGCTTAAAAAATTCTCCGTAATTTTCATAACCGGGGTAATAGCGTCCCGCTAAGTTTATTGGTTGGAGAATTGATTCGATATTGTCTAAAATTATCAGACAGCGATGGCAGCGAGTTAATTCTATTAGTCGGGAAATTTGGCGGTTTAAATGTTCCGGTAAAGTGTCGTCGTGACTGTCGCTGATGAATCGAATTATGTCAGTTAAAATCTCTGGTAAAGGAGGGGAATTTCTCAGCGATCGCCAGCAAACAAAATCAAAATTATGTTGAATTTTTTCCGCTAATTTTACCGATAAAGTCGTCTTGCCAATACCGCCCATGCCCAAAAGCGCCACCACTCGCGCCCCCTCCCGGACAACCCATCCTTCCAGTAGGGCCAATTCTTGATTGCGGCCATAAAAAAACGGGACGTCGGGAGCTTCCCCCCAGTCGATACCTTGGCCATTGCTAGGGAAACGGTAGGGGGATGGGGGCTCCGGTTGGGAGTAGTGGAGTTCGAGGACTGTCTTAAAGTTCTTTTTATTGACCTTAACTCCCAACTCTTCGGAAATCAACTTCCAAAGATTCGGGCCTACATCTTGTTTGAGGTATTCGGGAGTGCAATGGTAGTCTTGGGCAATTTCTGCATATTTCTGTCCTTGCCAGGTTCCCCAGATTACCGCCCTTTGGACGTCGTTCAGGTGTTTCCCCGTTTTCGCGATCGCCATTCGATCCGCAAAACGGAAAGCTTCTTCAAAGTTCATGGCCTTAATTGTTTTAACAATGTTGATATTTTCATCAACCTGAACTTTTCTATCTTTTTTTATCTTATCTCAGTTTTTGGCATTAGCTCTTTTAGCTAAATTCCTGAACTTATTCCTATTGCGGATTCCTCGATAATGTAGGAAGATAATAATTAAAGCAGTTGAATTAACCAGATGGATTTAAGAGGTTTTATGAATACAGTTCTAGTTGTAGAAGATAACCAGGCTAATTGGCAAATTTTTAAAAAAATTCTAACTAAGCGCGGCGGTTTTAATGCCAAGCATAGCGAAAATGTCGAAGAAGTTATGCTTCTTGCGACTTCCAGACAAGCCGATGTTATTCTGATGGATGTTTGTTTGGATAATAGTTTTTACGAAGGAAAACCGATTAACGGTATAGAAATCACCAAAATGTTAAAGGCAGATCCCAAAACTGCAAATGTACCTATTATTTTGGTGACAGCTTTGGGCACGGAAAACGATGCCGAACATTTTATCAAAATTAGCGGTGCCGACGGTTATATTGCTAAACCAGTTATGGATTACCATGAATTTATTGCCAGAATCAAGGCTAAGATTGCTAATTGCTAATTGCTAATTGCTAATTGCTAATTGGGTTCTTGTGAATGGTAAAGCAATAAATAAGCGTTCCTTACAAAAATTTAGACTTGGGGATTTGATGCTCCCACGAAATACTAAAAAAAGAGAAAAGAGAGGAGAACGAAAAAATGGTAGCGAGTAAAACTGTAACAGAAAAATCAAAACAAGACACGACAAACCTTGACAATATTAAACCAGCCCCTCCTCAATTAGTTGGCATTTTTATGCCTTATTTTAACGATAAAAAACGCAAATATCTGCCTTTGGCCATGGGTCTTTACCAACAGGGTCATTTAGAAGGAGAACGACAAATAGTAGGGGCTGAAAATATCCCTTTTGTTGCTACTTGGTCGGGCAGAGTATCTTTACCTTCCGATTTAAACAGATGTCGAATTCAGTTCGATAACAATCCAGAATTAAGTTATGAAATGATGGCGACGGCTTCGGAATTGGTAGACTTTCTCTGGGATGTTATTGTTAATTATAAAAAATCTCAAACTATAGATTTTCCTACAGGTTTTTATTACAAATTGCTGCAGCGATGATAGGCAAAAGGCAAGAGGCAAAAGGCAAGAGTAGGCAATTAACAATTGACAATTCCCCATTCCCCATTCCCCATTCCCTATGCCCAAAAATTGCTGTATGATGTTTTTAGTAGAAAAAATTCAAAAACATCAATATGCTCGAATCAAAAACAATTCTGTGGCCAAGCTTAGTCACCGTCTCTGCCTTATTGGTCTATTTGGTCTTAACCGTTAACGTCGGTAGGGCTAGAGCCAAATACAAAATTACGCCGCCCCAGATGACGGGAGACCCAGATTTTGAACGGGCGGTACGAGTCCAACAAAATACCGTCGAACAATTAATTTTATTTCTGCCCGCCCTGTGGTTATTCTCTCTGTTTGTTAGCCCGGTATGGGCAGCAGTTATTGGAGGGGTTTGGATCGGGGGGCGGATTTTGTTTGCCTGGGGTTATTATCAGGCGGCGGAAAAACGAACCGCCGGTTTTGGCCTTGGTTCTTTGGCAACGATCGCCCTCTTGCTGGGTTCTTTGGTGGCGATCGCTCTCCAACTTTGGCAAGGTTTTGTTTTATAACTGTTATTAGCCTTGTAGCCTTGTAGGTTGTGCGAACCTTCGTGGAACCCAACCATACTCATAACGCGCTTTAAGTAGGTAGGCAAAAATATTTGCAGAAAATTTTCCCCGTAGAACAGACATCTTGTCTGTTCGGTGTCTAATTAATTTTGCACTCCTACTTAGCAAGAAATATCTTAGGAGGAAATATGTCAGATAAACCGATTTTCGATGTTAAGGAAAGTACCTTCGAGAAGTTGAAAAAATGGCAGCAGAAAATGGAAGAAAAAAACCGCGCTGAGGAGGAAGCAGAAAAAAATCCTAAATCGGAAGGGCACAAATCTTCAGATAACTAACAAGTAAGGCTAAATAAGTAATTGTATCTAGGAAACCCGGTTTTTTGCCGGGTTTCTGAATTTCAGCTTGCAGGATACCTGGAAGATAAAAAATACCGATGAGCTATTACCTATGAACAAAGAAGAATTAATCGAGCTAAAAAAAACGATGCTGGCTGCTAAAAATGCCAATCAACTGAAGAGTTTAATAATTGATTACCACTATCAAGAAATGATTTTAACTTACAATCGGCTTTCTTTAGAAGAGCAAAAAAGAATTAAATTAATTTGGCTGGAAGAAGCTTGACACGAGAGCTAAATTATGATACAAAGAGAAAATCCCGGCGGTGCAGAATCTAGCTTATAATTAAATAGGAGCAGCCAAGGGGCGATCGCTCCGATTTTTAGTTCTAGTATTTGTGCTTAAGCTTGCCAAGACCGACATGAACTTATTCAGCTAAGAGAAAACAGGGACAACTACTTATGAACATAAAGGCAAAAACCAAATATTTCTATTTAATAGTAACAACTGGATTGGTGTATTTTACGGTTTTTTTACCGATAAAAAACCCGAGGTTTTTCATTCCAGCAGCATCAGCACAAACCCCGGCTCAAAATAACGAAAATAACAGCGAGATACCTGCCGAAAATCCTCGGGCGGCGGAAGCACAAAAGCTCTACGAAACAGGGATAAAACAATTAGAAAACGGTCAATTAACAGAAGCATTGACAGCATTTAAAGAAGGGTTAATTATCAGCCAAGAAATCGAAGATTTTCCCGGTATGGGTCGCGCTCTAGTTGCCATTGCTGAAATTTACAATACTCAAATACAATATCCCCAAGCTTTAGAAAGTTATAAAAAGGCTTTAGCAATTTATCAAAAAGAAAGCGATGTTGCATCCGCAACGCTGCGCGAACGCCCCAACACGGCATCAACTCTTAATAACATTGCCTTAACTTATTCCTACCTGGGTCAATATCCTAAAGCTATAGATTATTATCAGCAAGCGGTAGTCGTGCAAAAAGAAAACGATAACCCCATAGCTGTTGGTGAAACCTTCAATAAAATAGGCACGATTTATCGATATTTACAGCAGCATTCCCAAGCCCTCAGTTTTTATCGGCAAGCCCTGGATATTTTTCAAGAAAATAAGGATCGGGCTTCTGTAGCAGCAACCCTCAATAATATTGGCATTAATTATCAGCTAGATGGTAATTATGCTGAGGCATTAAAATACCACCAAGAAGCTCTGGCTATTTATCAAGAATTAGGAAACATCGAAGGAGAAGCAGTTAGCCGTCACAATATTGGCATTATCGATCGCAACTCGGAAAAATATTCCGAATCTCTAAACCTTCTCAGCGAAGCTTTAGCCCTAGAAAAACTAATTGGCAACCGTCAAGGGGAAAGCATTACTCTTGCCCAAATAGCTAAGTGGTTAGAACAACAAAAGCGACCTAAATTAGCCATCATTTTCTACAAGCAATCCTTAAATGTTAACGATGCTTTTCGGCAGGAGTCAAAATCTTTGCCAATAGAAGAAAGGCAGTCCTATATCGATAGCGTGCAAAACATTTACCGCGCTTTAGCTAAGTTATTGTTGAACGACCAAAGAGTCAATGAAGCCCAACAAATAGCAGACTTGCTGAAAGTAGAAGAAATTAACAGCTACATGGGTAGCGTAGCAGTTGACAATCTCAAATTTCGGGAAATAAAACTACTAGAACCAGAACAAACTTTCTGGAAAAAATACACCGATTTGATAGATAAAGCAGTTCGGCTTCAAGGTAATAGTGAAGTATCAGAACAGGAAGCTAATTTAACAGCAGTTTACCAGGAAATCGAACAATTTTTTAATAGCGTAGAAGTTGCATATCTCGAATTGTTGGTGGATGCCAACCTCAAGATGCAGCTAGAAAACTTCGACCACATAGATGCGTTGCAACGGCAATTGCAACTATTCAGAAATCAAGATGCCGTGGTTTTATATCCCCTAATCTTAGAAGATAAAATCGAAGTAATTTTGATTACAGCTAACGCACCTCCCACTCATCACAGTGTCGAGATAACTAAGGAAGAGGTTAGCGAGGCAATTACCGAATTTCGTAAAGCTTTAACTAACAGGGGCCGCGCGGAACTTTTCCGCAGGCTGAAAAAGGGCAGCAATTCCGATAATCAAGTCATAGAGCAAGCTTTAAAGTTTTACGAATGGCTGATTAAACCTATAGAAAATGAATTAGAGAAGGCCAACGCCCAAACCATAATTTACGCCCCAGATGGCGAACTGCGTTATCTCCCTTTGGGAGCTTTATACGACGGAAAACAATGGCTGTTGCAGCGGTTTAAAATTAACAATATTACTGTTGCTAGCATGATGACTTTCGAGGAAAACAGGAGATACGAACCGACCATTTTAGCTGGTGGTTTAACTACGGGAACTTTCGATTTCGTGCAAGGCGGCAAAACATTTGCTTTCGATTATTTAGACTTTGCCGATGCAGAATTGAACAATATTGCTACAGCTTTTCCTAATACCAACCGATATGTAGCTGGCAATTTTACCCCCGAGGCGATCGTGCCAAAAATGGATAATTACGGTATCGTACATTTGGCAACTCACGCTGCTTTTGTTGAGGGGAAACCGGAGGACTCTTTTATTTTGTTTGGCAATGGGGCTCGGGTTACTTTACGGGATGTTAAAAAATGGAATTTGACTAATGTTGACTTGGTGGTTTTAAGTGCTTGTCAAACTGGGGTGGGTGGCATTTTAGGTAACGGAGAAGAAGTTCTCGGTTTGGGTTATCAAATACAACAAGCAGGTGCCAGGGCAACTATTGCTAGTTTGTGGCGAGTTGACGATTTAGCTACTCATGTATTCATGGACCATTTCTATAACGAGTTGAGGGATGGGAAAACTAAAATAGAAGCTTTGCGCCAAGCGCAAAATTCTTTAATTAACAGCGAATTCGAGCATCCTTATTATTGGGCTCCTTTCATTTTGATTGGCAATGGATTTTAATATCAATTAACAATTAACAATTAACAATTAACAATTAACAATTAACAATTGGGGAATTGCTAGAACAGGCAAGATGCCTGTTCTACGAGTTCCCAATTCCCTATTCCCTATTCCCTATTCCCCATTTCCAAACATAACTGCCGAAAACGATCGCCCCTTTCCTCAAAATTGGCGTATTGGTCGAAACTGGCACAGGCGGGGGATAATAATACTACCTTTGCCCCGTATTGTTTCGCTAACTCGGTACTGCGGGGCACGGCTTTTTCCATCGTTTCTACGATTTCAAAGCGATCGCAACCTTCCTCCCGCAGTCTCTTGGCGAAGGCATCGGCGGCATCGCCAATTAATAACACCGCCGCCGCTTTCTCTTTAATTTTCCTCATCCACGAGCGATCTTCTCCCGCCTTCGCCTCCCCGCCAGCAATTAAAATTGCCGGGGCGGGTACCGCAGTCAAACCGACTTCGGCGGCATCGTAATTAGTAGCTTTACTATCGTTAATAAAATCGACACCCTCCCAAGTACAAATATATTGCAGGCGGTGGGGCACTCCGGGAAAGTTAGCAACGGCGCGGGCGATCGCTTCATTTTCGATCCCCGCCAACTTCGCCGCCCCCACAGACATCAATAAATTCTGTTGGTTGTGATTTCCCAACATTCCCAGAGAGTCCGCCCCTACTACTTTTTCTCCCAAAGCAATTACCCAACCGTCTTCTATATAAATTCCCCGGTGGGGCTCGCCGATTAAATTCGCCTTACCCGTAACGCTAGTCCAACAAGCATCTGGCCAGCGCTGGGGCGCGTTTTCTCGCAAATAAGGGTCGTCGCCGTTTAAAACTCGCAGTTGCGATCGCTCCAATAACCGCGCTTTAATCTCAAAATAGTTCTCGATGGTATAATGACGGCTGAGATGATCCGGAGTAAAAGTCGTCCAAACACCGATACGAGGGGCGATGGAGGCAGAAGCTTCGATTTGATAGCTGCTCAATTCCGCCACTACCCAATCTGGCACCGTCTCTCCCAGAGCAAGTTCGCAGGCGGCATTACCGATATTACCGCAGGCGGGGGCATCGAAACCCGCCGCTTGAAATATGGCCGCAGTTAAAGCGGTGGTAGTAGTTTTGCCGTTAGTGCCGGTGATACCTACCCAAGGTCGGGAGTTGAGATTTCGCCAGGCCAGTTCCATCTCGCCGATAGTTTCGATACCTTTACTCCTGGCATCGACTAATGGGGGTAAGTCCCAGGGAACTCCCGGACTGACTGCGACTAAATTTAAAGATGGTTCGGGAGTAAAAGACTCTCCCAGTTTGACAGTTATACCTTCGGCGGCCAGTTCTTGTTGTTTTTGTTGGAGGGTTGGGGAAGAGTTGCGATCGCTCATCTCCACTTCCCAACCCTGACGTTTTAACAAACGGGCGGCAGATATACCCGATTTTCCTAAACCGATAATATGTGCTTTTTTTAACATCTTTAGCAACGGATGTAAAGTTCGTAGTAATCGCTTCAGCGATTAAGTTCGTAGTAATCGCTTCAGCGATAAAGTTCGTAGTAATCGCTTCAGCGAT
>CAZUCT010000232.1:0-11555 GCA_964619285.1 uncultured bacterium
CTTTAGTCGCCATGACTTGTTACAATTCAAAAGCAAGGGTAATGCCGGCATTTGGACACGATCCTAGTTCATGAGAGATGCCCGCCCTTCTTGGACCGTAAAAAGATTGTTCAAACTCCCCGGAGGGCAAGTAATCGCAGGACGCCCTCGCGTATAGAAGCGTTCGTGGCATTCCCTAGAAAGCAAAAAAAACAAAGCCGACTGAAGCAAAAGCAACTATTCTTAGAGGGTCGGTGGCAGAAATGCCAATTGATGCGACCCTTTCAGGCGCGACCTGGAGAATCTGCGTGGTTTTAACCCGCAGAGTGTCAACCTTCCGGATGTCAATGGTTAACTCAGATAAAGGGAATGGTAGATGCACCCTGGTTTGGCCCTAGATAATTCATCTAGGGCTTTTTTCGTTTTCGGGGTTTGTCAGGTGCGCGGTGCGCACCCTACTAGCGCGTCACTAAGGCTTTTTTCGTTGCAGCAGTTTTTGTCAGGTGCGCTACTAGGTTGTAAGGTGCGCACCGCGCACCCATCCATTTCTATTCCAAATTCCGGTCCCACTGTTGCTTTTCTGGCGGCATCACGTCTGGCAAAGGTCGCTTCACCACATAAAGCCAAAGCAAACCTGCAGCCCCCAAGACAATACCTGCCAAACTCATAAATTGAGCGATTCTCAGAGGGCCTAACATCAAACTATCGGTTCGCAACCCTTCAATCCAAAAGCGACCGCAACTGTAGGCCAGCATATAAACCAAAAATAAAGTCCCCACCCTCAGCGGAGGTTTGCCGCGCAAGTCTCTAAAGAATAAAGTCAGCAGTAAAGCACATACCATCAAATTCCAGAGTGACTCGTAGAGAAAGGTGGGATGGAAATAGTCAAAGCTGAGATATTCTAAAGGACGGTTTGCCGGAGGTATGTACAATTTCCAAGGCAAATCCGTGGGGCCGCCAAAAGCTTCAGAGTTAAAAAAGTTGCCCCAACGGCCTATGGCCTGTCCTAAAATTGCAGAAGGAGCGACTAAATCTGCCAGTTGCCAGAAAGAGATTTTTTGGAGTTGGGCATAGATTAACGCTGCAATAGTTCCTCCCAAGATAGCCCCGTGGATCGCGATGCCCCCTTTCCAAATAGCGATAATATCTCCGGGGTTTTGTTGGTACTGGGGCCATTGGAAGATGACGTAATAGAGGCGCGCTGCCGGAATTGCTCCAATAACTAACCAGATGGCCAAGTCTCCGATTAAATCGGGGTTGACGTGACGGCGTTTTGCTAGATATTGGGAGAGGGTGACTCCCAGTAAAACCGCGCTGGCTATTAACAGTCCGTACCAGCGAATGGTTAGGGGGCCTATTTGGAAGACTACGGAACCTGGAGAGGTAAATTGAAAGGCCAGCGGTAATAGGGAAGCGTTGATTATCATTTATCGGTAATGGCTAATGGGTAATGGGCAGCCCTAACTAAAATAAAAGGACGGGCTTGTTGGGTTCCGTTTCACTTCACCCAACCTACATTTTTTTTTGATTGTTAATTACTTATGACTAAATTATTGGTTTCTTCTCCATCTCCTCTCTTGGGAATGTCGTTGTCAGAGTTAACTGCATGGGTGGAGGAACAGGGACAACCTCGTTATAGAGGAAAGCAGTTATATCAATGGATTTATCAAAAAGGGGCCAGGTCTCTTGAGGAGATTACCGTGTTTCCCAAGAAGTGGCGGGAGGAAGTTGCTGGGGTTTCTGTGGGGCGATCGCTCGTTTCTTATCGTTCCGTGGCCCCAGATTCTACGGTTAAGTTTCTCTTGGAATTGGCCGATGGCAATATTATCGAAACCGTGGGCATTCCCACGAAGAAGCGACTGACGGTTTGCGTTTCTTCTCAGGTAGGTTGTCCGATGGCCTGCGATTTTTGCGCTACGGGTAAGGGCGGTTTTACTCGGAATTTGGAGGCCTACGAGATTGTGGATCAGGTGTTGACGGTGCAAGAAGAGTTTGGCCGTCGGGTTAGTCATATTGTCTTTATGGGTATGGGGGAACCGCTTTTAAATATTGATAGCGTTTTGGGGGCCGTTCGTTGTTTGAATCAAGATGTGGGTATCGGACAGCGGGCCATGACTGTTTCGACGGTGGGAATACGCGATCGCATCCGTCAGTTGGCCCAACATCGGTTACAAGTTACTCTGGCCGTTAGCCTCCACGCTTCCAACCAAAAGTTGCGAGCAGAACTCATCCCCAGCGCCACCCACTATCGTTTGGAAGAATTGGTGGCCGAATGTCGGGAATATGTAAAGATGACCGGTCGCCGCTTGAGTTTTGAATACATTCTTTTAGAAGGCTTTAACGATTTGCCCCACCATGCCGAAGAGTTGGCCAAACTGATGCGGGGTTTTCAATGTCACGTTAATTTGATTCCTTATAATCCTATTAGCGAAGTGGATTATCGGCGACCGAGTAAGGATAGGATTGAGGATTTTGTCCGAGAGTTGGAAAGTCGGAAGATTGCAGCGAGCGTGCGTTATTCTCGGGGTTTAGAAGCCGATGCAGCTTGCGGGCAGTTACGGGCATCTTCCGTAAGTCCCCCGTTGAATTTGGTATAAATTTGTGGACTTTGTCTTGGGGCAGTGCCGACGGCACTGCCCTAATTATTAGAAAAAATGGCCATTTATTGGGATTTAGATGGCCACCAAGCACGGCGTGGGCCATAATTCAATTTGTTTGGGCCAGATAAAAAACTTGTTAATAATTTGTAACAAAAAAAAAGACGTCAGCGCTGTATAAAAGATATTGGGAAGGCTAAATATGACAGACAAAAATTAAGAAAAAAACTGAGAGAGAAACTAAAACGTCTCTCAGAAATCTGGTAAAATCTTCTCAGGATTCTGGAAAGGTCGATGGAACGGCTTTCAAAAACCCTGAAAGCAATGTCCAGAAAGCCAAAAGCAAATCTTAACCAGCATCAAAGCTGGTGTCTGTCAAAAACCTTTAACAAACTAGCTGTTGGCCAGAAACCACCCTAGTAGCTTACAAGTGGCTGGCAGAGCTAAAAGCCTGAAAAAATAAAAAAAGTTTGAAAGGCTCGGCAGACTTAAGCAAAAAAAAGTAGGAGAGTTTAGTCAATGTTTGACGCATTCACCAAAGTGATTTCTCAATGCGATGCTCGCGGCGAAATGCTGAGTACCGCACAGTTGGACAGCTTGACCCAAATGGTCGCTAATGGCAACAAAAGGCTGGACGCAGTAAACCGCATCACCAGCAACGCTTCTTCTATCGTTGCTAATGCAGCTCGCGCCCTGTTCTCAGAACAGCCTCAATTGATTGCTCCTGGTGGCAACGCTTACACCAGCCGCCGGATGGCAGCTTGCTTGCGCGACATGGAAATCATTTTGCGCTATGTGACCTACGCAATCTTCGCAGGGGACGCCAGCGTACTAGATGACCGTTGCTTGAACGGTCTGAAGGAAACCTACCTAGCTCTGGGTACTCCCGGTGCTTCCGTAGCAGTAGGCGTAGGCAAAATGAAAGAAGCAGCTTTAGGAATAGTGATGGATCCCAGTGGTATCACTTCTGGAGATTGCTCTGCCCTGCAATCTGAGATTGCTGGTTACTTCGATCGCGCAGCCTCAGCAGTAGGCTAAGGCTAGAAAAAGCCAAAAACTAACTGCGGTAAAACCGCATAAGCTCTCTTAACAGACTGTTAAGGGCTTTGCATGCTACTGTATTCACCACTAATGGTGTGAAAAGTAGCAAATTTTCAAATAGATTTTGTACCAAAAAATTGCCGAATATTAGGGAGATAGCCTAACAATGAAAACCCCCCTGACAGAAGCAGTCAGCGCTGCTGATTCTCAAGGTCGCTTTCTGAGCAGCACAGAAATGCAAGTAGCTTTCGGTCGCCTTCGTCAAGCCAAAACAGGCTTAGAAGCAGCCAAAGCTCTGACCAACAAAGCCCAAAGCTTAATCGATGGCGCTGCTCAAGCGGTGTATAACAAGTTCCCTTACACCACTCAAATGCAGGGTCCGAACTATGCTTCTACCCCAGTGGGTAAGCAAAAGTGCGCCCGGGATATCGGTTACTACCTGCGGATGGTAACTTACTGCTTAGTAGCAGGCGGTACCGGTCCTATGGATGAGTACCTGGTAGCGGGTATTGACGAAATCAACCGTACATTCGAGCTGTCTCCAAGCTGGTACGTTGAAGCCCTCAAATACATCAAAGCCAACCACGGTTTAAGTGGCGATGCCGCAGTCGAAGCTAATTCTTACATCGACTACGCCATCAACGCTCTGAGCTAGATCGTTCGCGATCGATGCCCGGAAAAGTAAGCGGCTGTTAGCAAGCAGTTAGCAGTTGTTTACTTAGCCGGGCATCTTTATAAGTAATTAACAATTAACGATTAACAGCTGTAAAAAAGCGTACAAAAGGAGGAATTAAAAGTGGCAATAACAACGGCAGCATCAAGACTGGGAGTATCGGCTTTTCAGGATGCCAAATCGGTGGAATTGCGTCCCTACTGGACGAAAGAAGATGCAGAAATGGTAATTCGTGCCGTTTACCTGCAGTTATTGGGCAACGACTATTTGATGAAATCGGAACGTCTGACAAGTGCGGAATCTCTGCTGTGCGATGGTAATATAACAGTAAGAGAATTTGTGCGTTGCGTTGCTAAATCAGAGCTGTACAAAAACAAGTTTTTCTACAACAATTTTCAAACCCGAGCCATAGAACTAAACTACAAACATTTGTTAGGTCGGGCTCCTTACGATGAGTCGGAAGTAGTATTCCATTTGGATTTGTACCAAAATGAAGGATACGATGCAGATATAGATTCCTATATAGACTCGTTGGAATATCAAGAAAGCTTCGGGGAAAATATAGTACCCTACTATCGCGGTTTTGCAACTCAACGGGGACAAAAAACAGTCGGGTTTACGCGGATGTTCCGGTTGTATCGGGGCTATGCAAATAGCGATCGCGCCCAAGCAGAAGGTAAGGAGTCTCGTCTGGCAGTAGAACTAGGTACTAATAGTGCTTCAGCGGTAGTAGGTCCGTCCGGCAGCAACGAAGGTTGGTCCTACCGTCCTTCAGAGAAAGGAGCAACTCGTAACAGTTCCTTTGGTAGTTCTGCAATAGTACCGGAATCAGGCCGCACCTATCGGGTAGAAGTATCGGCAATTTCGACAAGGCGATATCCGAAAGTGCGTCGGAGCAGTCGCGCTTTTATCGTACCTTACGAAAAGCTATCGAGTTTTCTACAACAAATTCAACGTGAAGGTGGAAAGGTTGCCAGCATTACGCCAGTTTAAATTTGCTAATGGCTAAGGTCAGACAGGCTAATTGCCAGTCTGGCATTAGCTGTTTTTGCAAAAAAGACCTCCCCAAAAGAAAGTACATTTCTTCTGGGGAGGTTGCTTTTGAGTAATTAACAATCTTCTATTAACAATTAACAATTAACAGTTAACAAATGAATGAAGAATCTTTAACAGTATCCCAGGCGATCGCCAACCTCAAACAGGCCGATAAAGGTAGAAAATATTATGCTGCTTGGTGGTTGGGTAGGTTCAGAGTCAAAGAAGCGGGGGCGGTGGATGCGTTAATAGAGGCCTTGGCAGACGAGAGCGATCGCACCGAAGACGGAGGCTATCCCTTGCGACGCAATGCGGCCCGGGCCTTGGGCAAACTAGAAGACAAAAAAGCGGTACCCCATCTAATCGAGTGTTTGGAATGTTCCGATTACTATGTGCGAGAAGCGGCGGCCCAGGCATTAGAAATGTTAGGAGACAAAAGCTGCATTCGGGCCTTAAGCAAAATGCTAGATGGAGGAATAGAAGCAGCAGTAATGGTTCCAGGCAAGCCCCATCTAGTGCAACCCTACGATGCCATTCTAGAAGCTTTGGGAACTCTCCAAGCAACAGAAGCGATCGCGGCCATCGAGCCGTTCGTCCAACATCCAGTTAAGCGAGTCGAATACGCCGCCGCCCGGGCGATGTATCAATTAACTGGAGACGGCATTTATGGAGAACGAGTAACCCAAGGGTTAAACGCCGACGATTTGCAATTGCGAAGGGCGGCACTTATGGACTTAGGGGCGATCGGCTATCTGGGCGCGGCCAAACCCATTGCCGAAACTCTGGCAGAAAATAGCATGAAGCTGATAGCCCTCAAAGGGATTCTGGAACATCACCTCCAGGGGTTAAAACCGGGTAGTCTGTCCGAAGAGGCGATCGCTGTAATGAATCTGATGGATTCGTTATTGTAATTGTTAATTACTAATTGTTAATTGTTAATTGTCAATTGTTAATTGTTAATTGTTAATTGTTAATTGTTAATTGTTATGGTAGTCGAACTGATTAGAACGGTAGAGGAAGCGGACTCTTCAGATAGTTTGTTAGAGGCGGTGAAAGCTTTGGCGGCAGCGAAAGACCCTGGGGCGGTCTCCACCTTGATTGCAATTCTCGGGTATAACAACCCGGGGGCTGCGGTGGCTGCGGTGGATGGATTGATTGATTTAGGGGAGATTGCAGTAGAATCGCTGCTAGAACAACTCGATGGGTATAATTATGGAGCGAGGGCTTGGGCAATTCGGGCTTTGGCGGGTATAGGAGATCCGCGAGGGTTAGAAATATTGTTAGAGACAGCAGCCAACGATTTTGCCTTGAGCGTGCGTCGGGCGGCAGCCAGAGGATTAGGAACGATTCGCTGGGAACGCTTGCCGGCAGAACAAATTCCGGGAGAGCAACAGAGGGTTGCAGCAGTTTTGATGCAAGCCTCTGAGGATCCCGAGTGGGTAGTTCGTTATGCTGCTGTAGTAGGTTTGCAAGGGTTGGCAAGTGCGGTAAAAGCGAATCGTTCAGAATGGGTAGAACAAATTGTAACTCGACTGAGAGAAATCGCGAATGGGGATGAAACTGTGGCAGTTGCCGCTCGCGCTTTGTTAGCTATTCAAAGACCTTAAGGTACTACGCAACGAGCTACCAAAGGCAGACTAGCTCAATAGTTTAGCGATCGCGCCTTCCAATTCTGGCTGAGTTAAAGTTGTGAGCAGAAATACCTCTTGTACTGCTTTACCGTTTCTGGCTACCACTTTAAAGCCGCCGCGAATGGGTACCGACACCCTTAATTTTAAGTGAGGTATATTACTTTTGGCGCTGCTGAGACGGCCTGGGGTAACAGTTTGGATGCCATCTTGTTCGCTGAGTTTTTCGAGAACGGGTATCAAGCCGTCGATATGGGTTGAGTGGTTCCAAACTAAGCGGCCTTTTGAGTGTTTTGTCATTGTATTTAATTCCAAATCGATGCATCTAGTCTAGTCTATGGAATCAAAAATGGCAAAAGCCGACCTAAGATTAAGCTAAGTTTTTCTACTTATTTCTTTAATTCGCATTTTTGGGAATGGGGAATGGGGAATGGGGAATTGGCAAAAGTTTTAGAGTTTTTACCTATTTTTATCGGGACTTGCGCATCTCCCAGGCAAATAGGTCGGCAATGACAGAAATGCATCCCGAATGCGTAAGTCCCGTTATTACTTTAGTGGGGCGATCGCTTTGAATTAGCGATACCCGATGCTTAGACTTAAGCCTTTTCTAGGGGAGCCATTGTTAAGCCTTCGCGACTCAACTGCGTGTGATACAATTCAGCTTGTTCTAACGGTCCTACCCAGACAGTAGCTTGGCCTTCAAAGTGAACTTGGTTAGTAAGTTTCCAGGCGCGATCGCTACTCATGCCAGGAATATATGTAACTAAACACTTAGCAACGTGCTGAAAAGTATTCAGATCGTCGTTAAGAACTATCACTTTATAATTAGGATAAGGCTTGCGAACGACTACGCGATCGGGTGCTATGGTTGTAGAACCTGTGGCAGCCTTCACAGGGGTGAATATGCCAGTCATAGTCAGATTATCCTCCATTGTCAAAATAGTAGCAACAAGACATATTTTAACAATTTTATCGAAATCTCGCGAAGGGTTTTTGCAATGGGGTCGAGTTAGAAAAAAATGCTATAATTCGAGTTAATGCAGGTTCCAGCAAGAATTCTATCGGGACCATTATCGGGCCCGAACTCCCATTAAAGCCGAGGGATACTGGTGGCGGAAAAAAAGTCGAAAGCGATGGCATTTAGGATTTTTTAGGAAGGTTAAAAATGAAGATATTAAAGCAAACAAAATCTGGCAAAAGTTTCTTTGTTAAATATTGGTCGATAATCTTCACAATAATTATTGGTTTGGGGTTATCTGATGTCGGTTTTGCATTAGTTAGAGAGTGGGAGCGCCAAAAAATTTTCATGGAGTTTGAAGCTCTAGCAAAAAGTAAAGCATTAGCGATAGAAAGAGAAGTAGATCGAAGCTTAGAAGTGCTGCTTTCCCTGAAAAGTTTTTATCAAAGTTCCGAGGAGGTATCCAGAGAAGAATTTAAACAGTTTGTTAATTCTCCCTTATCGAGGCTAGAAAGCATTCAAGGATTGGAATGGGTTCCTAGAGTGAGGGCTGCTGAAAGAGAAGAATATGAAGCTAAGGCAAAAGCAGATGGTTATGCTAATTTTGAATTTAGGATTCGTAACGAAAAAGGGGAGATGGTAGCTTCTGGAGAAAGGGAGGAGTATTTTCCCGCGTATTATTTAGAACCATATCGAGATAACGAAAAAGCTTTGGGGTTCGATTTAGCTTCTAATTGGGAGAGATTAAATGCTTTGGAAAAAGCGGGGGATAGCGGGGAGGCGATCGCCACTGGACCGATAAAATTACTCCAAGACGAAAAGGAAAACAAATATGGTTTTTTAATCTTGCTGCCAATCTATCAAAAAGACACTGTTAATAACTCTGTAGAAGAGCGCCGAGAAAATCTTTTGGGATTTGTATTGGGCGCGTTCAAAGTTCGGAGCTTGCTAGACAAATCTTTAATTGATTTAACTGAGATGTCAGAGTCAATTAATATTTATATTTACGACAAATTGTCCGCTTCAACAGCTAAATTAATTTACTCAATGCCCGGTTCTCCTTCTTCGGATAGGAACGGGGTAAAAAATCGTGGAACCGAAGCTTTATATAATTTTGAAACTACAGCTAAAACTCGGAAATATTACGCGATCGAAACGGTAAAAATTCCAGGTAGAGAATGGTGGGTCATCTTCACTCCTACTCCCGAATTTTTAGCAGCGAGGAAAGTATTTACTGCTTGGCAATTTTTAGTAGTTAGTTTGTTATTTACGGGGGCGATCGCTGTTTATTTGTATTCCAATATCGACAGAACCACAAAAATAGAAAAATTAGTCGCGGAACGCACGGACGAACTCTACCAAATCAACAAAGAATTAGAAATTGCCAGGGATGCCGCCCTAGATGCCACCCGGGCCAAAAGCGAATTTCTCGCAACCATGAGTCACGAAATTAGAACTCCCATGAATGGCGTAATTGGCATGACCAGTTTATTACTAAATACCGAATTAGATTCCCAACAAAGGGATTTTGTCGAAACCATTCGCAGCAGCGGAGATTTACTGCTAACAATTATTAACGATATCCTCGATTTTAGCAAAATAGAATCGGGCAAACTGGAGCTAGAATGGCAACCTTTACTGGTAAGAAATTCTGTAGAGGAAGTCTTAGATTTATTAGGGCCCAAGGCAAGAGAAAAAGGCTTAGAAATAGCTTACTACATAGAGCCGTCGGTGCCGAAAGCTGTAATTGCGGACGTAACGAGAATACGACAAATCTTAATGAACCTTCTCAGCAATGGGATTAAATTTACCGAGAAGGGGGAAGTCGTAGTTAAGGTTAAAAGTCGAGAAATAGAGATAGAAAATGAGGATAAAAGTTATGAAATAGAGTTTTCGGTGCGGGATACCGGCATTGGCATTCCTTTGGAGAAAAAAGAACGTTTATTTAAAGCTTTCTCTCAAGTAGATGCTTCGATAACTCGCCAGTATGGAGGCACGGGTTTGGGTTTAGTAATTAGCAAGCGTTTGAGCGAAATTATGGGGGGGAAAATGTGGGTAGAAACCGAAGTCGGTAAGGGTTCTACTTTTTATTTTACAATTAGGGCAAAAATTGCTTCTCAATTTGTAGAGATGGAATTTATCGAACAGCCGGAGCTAACAGATAAACAAATATTAATTGTTGACGATAATGCTACGAACCGGAAAATATTGAGCTTGCAAGCTCAATCTTGGGGAATGAAATCAAGGGTATTTTCAGTACCAGGAAATGCTTTAGAATTATTAAAGCAAGAAAATCCTTTTGATGTAGCAATTCTGGATTTGCAAATGCCAGAAATGGATGGCTTGCAGCTAGCAACTGAAATTAGGAAACTGAATAATTGTCAATCTTTGCCTTTAATATTATTGAGTTCTAGCGGGATACCAGAAAGTTCGGAGGAAGTGCAAAAAATTGGTTTTGCAGCGATTTTACAGAAGCCAATAAAACCATCTAATTTGTACCAAGTTTTATTAGGAATGTTTTTAGAAAAGCCAATTAAATTAACTGCGGAAAAGCCGGAAAGGAAAAAGCAAGACATTCCTAATTTAGCTGAAGAGTTGCCTTTGAGAATTTTGTTGGCGGAAGATAATGCGGTCAATCAAAAGGTGGGTGTAAATATTTTAAAAAGGTTGGGTTATTTAGCAGATATTGCGGCTAATGGGTTGGAGGTTTTGGAGGCTTTAAGACGTCAGGAATATGATTTAGTTTTGATGGATATGCAGATGCCAGAAATGGATGGTTTGGAAGCAACGCGGAAAATTTGCGAAGAGCGGAGTCTGGAGGAAAGACCTTACATAATTGCTTTAACTGCTAATGCGATGTCGGGCGATCGCCAAATATGCATCGATGCTGGCATGAACGATTATTTGAGCAAGCCGATGCAAATTCAGGATTTAATTATTGCTTTGAAAAAATATCAAAAAAGCCTAAAAGTTGAAAGTATGCCAGCAGAAAGTCAAGACCGAATATTAACTGCGACAATGGGGGAGGTTTCAGAAGAAAATGGGCCGGACTCGGCGGGAGTTAGTTATCCAGATGAAATCGAGATTTCTCAAATAAATTTACAATCTCCCATCGCCCTCGAAGGTGAAACTTACAATCGATTTGTCGTGGAAATAATTGAGGATTATCTCAAGGAAAGCGAGTTACTTTTAGCCGACTTGAAGGAGGCTTTGGCTGTAAAAAATGGAACGAAATTAGAAAGAATAGCCCATACTCTTACATCCAGCAGCAGCACTGTAGGCGCTAGGAAATTTTCGGATTTATTGAACGAGGTTAAATCTTTGGCTAAAGATGGAAATTTTATTAAAATACTTTTGTTGATGCCGAAAATAACTGTTAATTATCAAAGAGTTCGAGTGGCCCTGGAACAAGAACGGAAAAAGTATGTTAAGTAGGTATGCAAAAATATTTGCAGAAAAATTTGCCCGTAGAACAGGCATCTTGCCTGTTCGGTATGTAATTAATTTTGCACGGGTACTTAATAGGGAATAGGTTTTGCTCGTAGTAATTGATGAGCGCGATATAGATCGGACTTGTTTTCAATCGCTGAAGCGATTACTACGAACTATCGCTGAAGCGATTACTACGAACTATCGCTGAAGCG
>CAZUCT010000233.1:0-11469 GCA_964619285.1 uncultured bacterium
AACAAATCGCTAAAGCGATTACTACGAACAAATCGCTAAAGCGATTACTACGAACTAACATTATTTAGAAGCTCTGGTTTCGTTGCCGCCGTATTTAAGTAGGAGGGCGATCGCGATACTTACTCCCATAATTAAAACCATGCTCAAAGCAGAACCAAAGCCCCAATTTTGAGTATTTCCTAAAAACTGATTGTAAATCAATCTCGCTGCAGTCATGCTAGAAGCACCACCGAGCAATTCTGGATCTACAAAATCTCCCAAACTGCTAATAAAAACCAGCAAAGAACCGGCAGCTATTCCGGGTAAAGTTTGAGGAACGGTTATTTTTAAAAAGGTTTCTTGGGGGGTTGCTCCTAAATCTGCGGATGCTTCTAATAAGCGTTTATCCAACTTTTCTAAAGAAGCATATAAAACGGTGACAATATAAGGCAAATAGCTGTAACTCATGCCGATAAACACTGCAGCTTCTTGATTGAGCAATTCCAAAGGAGGAATGCCTATAAATCCCAAAACTGAATTAAGTACCCCCGTGGGTCGTAAAATCGTAATCCAGGCGTAAGAACGCAATAAAGAGGAGGTCCAAAGGGGCAAGATAAAGCCTAAAAGTAGCAAATTTCGCCACTTTTTCGGGGACATGATGGCGATCCAATAGGCAACGGGAAATCCCAGAAACAGACAAATTACTGTGGTACCCAGAGCCAACTTAATAGAACGCCAAATTACTCTTAAATTTATCGGTTCAAATGCTCGCAAATAGTTGCCGAGTCCGTCTGGGTTAACGATATCTCCCGGTCGGATATTTTCTACTAAACTGAGTTCAAAAATGACTAATGTTGGCAGTACCAACAATAGCAGCAACCACAGGCCGGAAGGTCCTAATAGTACTAAGGGTCCGATTAATTTTGAACCCCATTGACCGAGGCGGTTTTTAGGAGGAGTATTTGGGTTTATTGGGGGATTAGTTTTAGTCGATACAGCCATAGCAATTAAATATTAACAATAGACAATAGGCAATTAAATATTAACAATAGACAATTAACAATTATTAATTAAGCGCTAGTAAGTCTAGTCCAATAGCGATCGTAAACTTCTTCAAAATCTCCTAGTGGAGCCAAACTTTCGCAACGTGCGATCGTCGACTCTGGGGGAAATAAAGTTGCGTCTTCGCGCAGCTCTTCGGGCAAGCGTTTATATGCCGGTATCGAAGCAGTAGCAAAACTGAGTCTTTCGACTATTTCTGCTGCTATCTCGGGTTGGAGCATAAAATTGATCCACTTATAAGCACCTTGAGGATTGGGAGCTGCTTTAGGAATTACCAGAGTATCCGTCCAGAGAGAGGAACCGCTGGCGGGAGTTATGTATTGTAGGTCTTCATTTTCTGGAGTAATTTCTGCAGCGTCTGCGGAGTAGCACATAGCCACCTTCAAATCTCCAGTGAGCATTTGAGCGCGCCAATTATAGTTAGTGAAAGAGGCTACATAAGGTATCAAAATTAATAAATCTTCATAAGCTTGGCGAACGCGATCGTAATTGGTAGTATTGTAAGAATAGCCAAGCTTGCGCAAAGTCGCCCCGATAACTTCTCGCGGATCTTCGAGGAGACTCATCCGTTTAGAAAGAAAATCGCGATTTTCCCAGAGATAATCCCAGTCTTCTGGCACTTCCTCTACTAAACTGCGGTTGTAAATCAGACCGGTAGTTCCCCAGCTAATAGGTACGCTATAGTTCCCGCCCGGATCGTAAACCGGATCTAGAAACTGAGGAAATAGATCGTCAATGCCCAGCAACAGGGAACGGTCTAGCTTCATTAACAGGTCTAATTCCCTCATTTTTTCGACCATGTAATCTGAAGGATAGATAATGCTATAGGCAGCGCCGCCTCCAGCTTGAACCTTTGCTAGCATGGATTCGTTTGAATCAAAGACATCTGCTATAACCGTAATTCCCGTTTCCTCTTTGAAGCGATCGAGCAAGTCTTTATCCGTATAGCCCGCCCAAGTGAAAATATAGAGAGTATCATCATCTCCTTGCAGAGCCGGGGCTCCCTGGACATCTGCCAGAGTCCACCCGCAACTGGAGAGAGTAGATGCTGCTATGGCAGCGGCAGATGCTTTGAGAAACTGACGCCTGGTTGGGGCAGTTTTTTTGAGTCTATGTTTCCCTAAATTAGTATGAGGCACGATCGATTTTGGATTTTTGGTAGTGGGTAGTGGGTAGTGGGTAATGGGTAATTGCTAATTGCTAATTGCTAATTGCTAATTGCTAATTGCTAATCCTATTTCTGACCTTTGACCTCAAATTAAACAGTGCTTAAGGCCAGACAATCTTTAGCTGCCCAATAAGCATAAACGGGAGTATGAAGTTGTGGCAAGCTGCCGCCGGTGTTAGTTTGTCGTACCATGAGACGATCGCCCGTTGCCAGCTCCACGACGTAATGTACATGAGTTCCCAAATACATGACATTGATAACTCGCCCTTCAAAGCAATTTTCCGATACTTCTGGGGCGTAGAGATTGAGATTAATTTTCTCAGGTCGGATGCTGACCATGACAGAAGCACCGACATGGGTTTCAAAGTGGGACTGATGTTCGGTTTTTTCTGGAGAACGAGCGATCGCTATTTTGAGACCCTTTTGGGTTACGACTAGCATACTAGAAGCATCGTTAGACTCTACCGTTGCTTTAAAAAGATTGGTATCTCCGATAAAGTCGGCCACAAAAGGTGTCTGGGGCCTTTCGTAGATTTGGTTGGGAGAGCCTATTTGCTCGATTTTACCTTCGTTCATTACCGCGATGCGGTCGGACAAACTCATGGCCTCTTCTTGGTCGTGAGTTACCATGACGAAGGTCAAACCCAAATCTTGATGCAAGTTGGACAATTCCATTTGCATTTGTTTGCGGAGTTTTAAATCTAAGGCCCCCAATGGTTCGTCCAGCAATAATACTGCCGGTCGGTTGACGAGGGCTCTTGCTAGGGCCACCCGTTGTTGTTGTCCTCCAGATATTTGACTGGGTTTGCGATCGGCAAACTTCTCCATTTTTACCATTTTGAGGGCTTGGCGCACCTTCTCTTGTATTTCTGCTTTGCCTAATTTTCTGATTTTTAGGCCAAAAGCGATATTCTCAGCTACGGTCAAATGATTGAAGAGGGCGTAACTTTGGAAGACGGTATTTACTGGCCGACGATAGGGTGGGGTTTGACTCATGGACTGACCGCGAATCATAACATCACCTGCTGAGGGACTGTCAAAACCGGCTATTAACCGTAGGGTTGTGGTTTTGCCGCATCCCGATGGCCCTAAAATACTAAAAAATTCGCCCTGACGGATGTTGAGGTCTATGCCTCTTACTGCTGTGTGGCCGTCAAATACTTTGAAGACTTTGCGCAGTTCGACATCCAGTTGGGCGTTGGTGGTTGCTTTAGCTGTGTTTATAGCAGTCTGAGTCATATTTATTAGTCCCCATGCCGAGGGTTTGCACCTTATTTATGAGTTTAAGTTAATAGTTTGAGCTTTTGGGTTTGGTGGCGATCGGGTTTGCCTGTATTTTAACTCGATTTTGGGGGGATGTACCGGCGATCGCTCTTGATAACCTAGCTGGGATGGGGGCGATCGCCTTTTTTTGTCTTGTCTTGGGAGGGGCGGCCCATTGGAAATAACCCGCAGTCTCGCTTCGTGTTCTCTGGGTGGGTTGTTCTGTAATCTGGTTTTGGTCAGTATGAGGCGATCGAAACATATCTAATCTGAAAAGTTTATTTGGACGTAGGCTCAGATTTCTTCGGAAACAAAAAAGCTTAACTCAGGAGCAACTGGCAGAGAAAACAGGACTCTCGGTAGAGTTTATCAGTTATGTGGAAAGAGGAATTCATGCACCATCCTTTGAAACCTTAGAGAAATTAGCAGAAGTATTAGAAGTTTCCTTCAAGGAACTTTTTGACTTTCAAGAATGAAATAACCACCCCAATTTATGCTAGATGAGGAACAGGTTGAAAAGCAGATCCAGCAAGGTGAAATATCTCCCGGTCAAGTAGGTAACATTAAGTCAACTGAAGACCTTTTTTTGGTTATTAGAATACTGGCTAAAGCGGAGTATGCAATCTCTGACGAAAATGTAAGAGTACTAATTTCAGCTCTTGCCAATCTCTTTAAAAAACATTTACTTTCAGCAGGATATTCTCAAAAGAAAGTAAATGCTCTGAAAACCAAATTTCGGGATGCAGGTCGTCGTTCCGCGCCCTGGAAACCTACATCTAGTCGAGTACCTGGAAGACCTCAAGACGGTGCAGATGGAAATCGACAAAATCGTTGGTTATTCGAGCCTTCTCATAAGTTTTATGCTACTGAAGTAGATGCTACGCTTGTAGAAATTAAGTATTTTTTGCAAACATTATCAATGTCTGGAGCGCCTCCCTTAGCGGATAATTCAATAGAAAATAGTTTTGTTTGGCTTCTCGGCTATCCTGTTAAGCAGGGAAATTATGTCGATCCAATTCAATTAATACCGATTAATTTTCAGGATTTTCTAAATAACCCAAAATTGGTTCAGTCTGGACATTTAATTCCCCTCGATAAAGGCGGCAAACATACTCCAAATAATACATCCTTAATGTTGGCAAGAAGCAACCAGTTACAAGGCAATCAAACACTGGATGAAATGTTGGAAATGATGAATAAAATTATTCGTCGCCACCATCAAAGTTAAATAAAATTTTCGATCGCCCGACTTGTTTTAGCAATCAACTCCGATGCTTTTGCCCTTAAAATATCTGCTTCATAAATGCCATGCCCAATTTTCTCAGCTTCACTTAAGTCGAGAGGGTGAAGAACTGGTATTGAAGCAATATAATTACAATTAATTTCATCAATAACAGAACCAAAAATACCATCTTTTAAAAGCTGCTGCCCTATGTCGCTTCTAAGGTACCCAAATAAATAACCCGGATGAATTTTCTCGGGGTTGGGAATAATTCTAATAATATGTTCTGAAGCGGCGTAACCTTCCCAATCTTCAGGTACGGTGGAAACTATTCCCGTAGTACCGCTTCGCGTTATTAAAATCCAGCCCGATTTTAAGGCTAAATCTTCATAGTGGGAGCTATTTTTTAAAATTCTTTTCTGAGTTACGGGAATCAGTTGGGTGATGTTTGAACCACCTAGAAAAGGAACGGATTCTCGAATGTTTTCGGTATATTCGCGTTTAAATCTTCCCGGACAAAAAATGTCATCCACTAACTCTCCTAAAGGAGTTACAGTTAAGGAGGATTTTCGATCGCAAATTTCAAATAACTTGGTTCGCAAATCTGACGAAGCCGGATGATAATAAGCAGCATTTAAACGAATTTCCGAACCTCGATTAATGGATTTAGAAGAAATAGTAAAAGCATTTTTAGTAATCTTACTGGGGCTTTTTCCTTCGATAAATTGATTAAAAGCCCATCCAATTTCGGGTAAATCGGTGTCAATAACGCCAGAATTGTTGGTTTTAAATATAGGTTTTCCTCGGCGATCGTGCCCAATTTTTTGAGGGCAAGCCATAAAGATTTGATAATCTGTTTCTCTATCCCAATTAGGATTAGGAGTTTCTCGTCTTTGAACTACTAAAAGGGAACCTTTTGTGCCGGTATAGGGTTGAAATGTATCTTCGGGTAAATCAACTATTGCCAGGATTTTACAGTGGGTCATAATCCACTCGCGAACAAAAGCTTCTTTGGGGCCGCTTAATATTTGATAGGGGACAACAAGAGCCATTTTGCCCAATCCCGGTACGAGCAGTTCGAGGTTTCTTTCAATAAATAAAATATCGGGCGATCGGGGTACAATTTTATTAGAAGGAAACCATTTATTCTTGGTTTTTTTCCAAGCTTTAGCTAAGACATAAGATTCTAAGATAGTGCTTTCTTTAATAGTTATTTTCGTACCAAAAGGAGGATTTCCTACCATGAAATATCGAGAATTAGGTCTCAGACGGGAGGCAAGAGAAGGATTCCAATTTTCAAAAGGAAGCAAACTGTCATGCCGTTCCACAAGGTTTTGGGGCAGTTTATCGAACTCCGGCGAGGTATTAGAAATTTGCACGAGTTCTCCATCCACTTCGACTCCTAGAAGCAGTTGAGAAATCAATCTATTTTGCTCTTCTTCTATCAGATAACCTTGTTTTTTTGCAGATTGAAGGATAATTTTTTTTGCACCATTTAAAAAGCCGGCAGTACCGCAACTTATATCGGCTAAGTTTTGATTTTGCTCTCCCTTAAAACCAATTAATTTTAAAGCTAAATCTACTACATAGCTATGAGTAAAAAACTGCCCTCCTTCCCGTTTCATGGTATATGCTCTAAAAGCTTCTAGTGCATCCCCAAGTACGTCGGTAGGAGTTTGAGTTAAAGAGATACTTTGAAGTTGCAAAACAGCATAATAAATTGAAGGATTATCTAACTGTAAATTGTCTATTTGTTTGCTGCTGTTTCTCGAAGAATTATATTTGACTAATAAATTTCTAATCCTTTCGCCAACTGAGTAATATGCTTCTTTGGAAATTCTGCCGTTGCCGTTTAACCCTTGGGGCATTTCATCTTTGGCAATGTAGAACTCGCATTTTTCGTTTGGCAGTTCTTCGTCAAACATTTTTATTAAGAGGAGTTTCTGAATTTCTACGCCTATTTTTGAAGGAATCCTAATATTACTGTTGCCGTATAAATGGTCGTGTAATTTTGCTAGAGTCAGTTTGAGATCGAAGCATGGTACTAAGCTGGATTTTAATAGATTAACTCCTATATTTTCCGGTGCTTCCAGTTCCGATTTTTTAGGTAAAACCGGAGGAATTTCTGAGTATTTATCTTCCGAATTAAGCAGAAAAAGCTTGAGATTTTTGCCGTTAAACCATCCTAAAATTTTTGCCCCCGAACCTTCCCAGTCTTGAAGAAAATTATAATTAAAACTTTTTTCATTTTTAGTAATAACAATAACTAGGAATGGGTCGATATGCAAAACGGCATCGTTTGGTAAAACAATAATATCTGCTGAATAAGTTTTACCGTTACGTCCTAAAAAGTTAGAGTTGAGTAGCAAATCGGTTTTTGAGTAACCACTATTTAGCATTATTCTGAGTATTTCTTGTCTGGAAATCTCAAGGGGAGTTGCTGGTAATGATAAGTTTGTGACTTGTGCTTTTTGATTTTTGGGAGATTGTTTAAAATTGACCATTTTATTATCCGATCTTTTCGTTATCTGTTTCTTTAAACTGTTGACTTTTTGAGCCAATTTTAGTTTAACAGACCTTTCCAACAAAAATTATTTTGATTCCATCCCCATCCGCGTCACTCGGTTGGTGGGCGAGACAACAAAAGCCCCCTGGGTTTTCCCAAGGGGCTGAATAAATGAAAACTCTAAACTTATTTTTATTATCTGTAGCTTTCAGCAACCTAACAGCGATCTGAATTAGTCGATCGCCTAATTATCCTCAGTTTAATAGTTGTTTTCCCTCTCTCCCACAAGGTGACTTTTTCTTTTGGAGGTAGTGACGGCGATCGCTTGCCTGAAGGCCCTTGCTTTCGGTGGCGATAGATTTATTAGGGCCTAGCTTGGGTTTCACTGCTTTATGGCCAATTTATCCTTTTTTGTGTTAAAATCCTAAAAAATAGGTAAAAACTCAGGATCGTCCATGACTACCTACAAAAAAACCCTCGTTATCGACGACCCTAATAACCTGGTTTTATCCGATCTTCCTTTCCGATCGGGTCAACAAGTTAAAATTATCATTTTGCCCCAAAATTACGAACCATCGCCTAATGGTGACAAGTTGCGATCGCTCTTAAAAAAACCCAATCTTTGCCCTCCTCCCAAGCAATTACTGAGGAAGAAATTGCCGCAGAACCAATCTTTGCCCTCCTCCCAAGCAATTACTGAGGAAGAAATTGCCGCAGAACCAATCTTTGCCCTCCTCCCAAGCAATTACTGAGGAAGAAATTGCCGCAGAAATTGAAGCTTAAGTACTTGTGCAAAATTAATTACATACCGAACAGGCAATAGCCGCGTTCTACGGGCAAATTTTTCTGCAAATATTTTTGCCTACCTACTTATCGTCGGGGTGAATGAAAATTATTATTGACAATATAGCAAACAAAAATTTTAATGCGAGGATGGGGCAAAGCATTCTGACATAAAAGTTAATGCTTTTTGAGCTAATTTGCCGCCCGAATCCTTTGCCCCTACATCTCTATTTTCCTCAATCTTTTTTATTGAGATTCTTCCACTGTTTCTTCCGAACCTTCTTCCACTGTTTCTTCCGATGTCTCTGTCTCTGCTTCCTCTTCTTCTTGACTTTCCCACTCGGAAATAGGTTTGGCGATAATATTTCTAAAGTTCTGAGGAATTAACAAAACCGATACATTTTCCGTTCCCTCCTCAGCCGGTTCCAAAGTAGCATAAATAAAACTCTCGCTGAAGTCCGGTTGCCCCAAAAGCAAGCGGTAATTTTCCCCGTTTTTTAACTTAACTTCTACAATATTTTCGGGATTTTCCAGACCGTATTGAGCTAAGTTAGAAGCTGAAGTAATTATAGAGCGATCGCTCTTTAAACTCGCCATTTTACTTAACAAAAACTCCACCGTCGGTTCGCCGGCTTTTTTCTCTTCTGGTTCGATTATTTGCCAGATTAAATCTTCGGAATCTTCTGGTTTTTGCAGTTCAAATTTTACGGTTTCTTCTTCGGTGGTAATGGCGATCGCCTCCACATCTTCCGCCCGAAACTCAAAAACCAGCTTTTCTAGTTCCTCGATTTGTTCCTGCTTTTCCTGACCGCGAATTTCGTAGAAATAAACAAATCCCGTTAAACTCGCAGCAATTAAAATTAATCCTAAAGTGCTTTTTTTCAGTTTCATAATCTTAGGCAATGGGGAATTGGGAATGGGGAATTGGGAATTGGGGACCGCCCAAAGTCAGATAATCAAACAACTTGTATTTGCAATTAAGTTGCCCAGTTCCCTACTCCAAAAAACAATTATTTTTCAACTTTAGGCATTTTCAATGTCCGCTTCTAAATCTTCAACTAACGTACTAAAAATTGAAACATTATCATTACCAATAACCTCAATAAATTCTCTTTTACTTAAACCTGCTAATGCAGCCCCTTGACCTGAAGTTAAAGTTCCGTTTTCAGACAATTTAGCTGCTATTAATAAGCGTAACTCTTCGTCGCTTTGTTCGACTGTGTTAGGAAAATTTAATTCTAAGGTTCGCATATTTATTCAGTTTTTTAGTTTTTGGTAATCTCGTAGGTTGTGCGGACCTTCGTGGAACCAAACATTTGTTAATTTTTAATCCCTTAGGAATGAGGATTTAATAAAATGGACTATTCAGCGCGAACGTCCCCGTTCGCGACGGTTGGGCCCAGACGCGAACGGGGACGTAAAGCCTCCGGCACGCTTCGCGAACGCACTCGTTCTAATTTTTAACAAATTATTAAATCTTCATTCCTTAGATGTTGGGTTGCGTTTCACGGAGCCCGACCTACGCGACTACTAAGTACCCGTGCAAAATTAATTACATACCGAACAGGCAATAGCCGCGTTCTACGGGCAATTTTTTCTGCAAATATTTTTGCATACCTACTTAACAACTAACAACTAACAACTAACAAAATTATCTTCGCATCCACCACAAAATACCGCCCAGAACAAAACCCAACAAAGGCAAAATCAATACCGTAACTAACAACAACCTCGCTTCTGGAAGCGTCATCGCCAAACGACGGTTTGTCACCGCTTTGGGACTAATAGAAAGAGTTTGCTCTTCTCCTTGACTCAACCAACTAACCGTATTTAAAAATACGTCTCCATTTAAAGACTGCTGGAACCAACCGTTAGTAGCAAATTGAGAATTTCCTAACACCACCAACCGCGACTCCTCATCTTTTTGCCCCCCTGCCTCCGACTCGGCCCCAGTGGCCGCAGGTTCGTCGGGCGGTTGGCCGGGTAGCGGCGGAATGGGTTCGAGAGTCGCCGCTACTTTTTCCGTCTCATCCTCCGACTCTGCTGCAGTTGGCGAGGGAATGGGTTCCGCAGGGGGTTGACCGGGTAAGGGCGGAATGGGAGTCAAAGTTTCCTCCTCTGCCTCCACCGCTGTCGGTTCTTCCAGGGAACGGGTGAAGGCCACGCCCAGGGATAACGGGCCGGAACGATCGCGATCGGCATTAAATGCTAACTGACCTCTAACATCCGCTTCGGCCCAACTGCGTTCGTTGGTCCAAATCAGAGGACTTTCGGTAATACCGGCAGTTACCTCGCTTTCCACCGGGCGGGCAAAAGGATATAAAGACACCCCATCGGCAAAATTTTCTGTTATGGGATGGTCTCCATAACTCGTTACTAAAGCAACCCAAGGATCCAAACCGACTAACCTACCTATTTCTGGGTCGTCTATTGCCAAGCGACTATCCAGCAAAACCCCCCATTCTTCTAATAAACTATCCAACCCCGGGTCGGTTTGATAATCTATCATTAATAAAACGCTGCCGCCCCGGTCTAAATACTCTTGTAAAGCCTCAACTTCTGCCTCTAAAAATTCTCTTTCCGGACCCGCAATAACAATAGTATCGGCATCTTCTGGAACCCCAGTAGTTTCTGCCAAATTTAACGCTTCTACCAGAGAATTTCTCTCCTCCAAAGCAGCAACCGCATCTGCCAAACCTCGTTCGCCAGCTTCCAAAGTTCTTTCTCCGTGACCTTGGATAAAATAAACTTTTGCCGGAATTTCTGTCAGCAGTTTTTGGATGCTATTAGTCAGTTTTGGTTCCGTTAAAACTTGAAATTGTTGGCTAACAATAACATCTCTTTTATCTCCTACTTCCAGATGTATTTCTCCCGGTTGTTTGACACCGTATTCTAAGGCCAAACCGGGGCGATCGTAAGGATTAACAAATTCAAAACTAAAGTTACCTTGTCCCTGCCGTTGATAATTTTCTAACAACTGTTTGTTGATAGGATTTTCTCCCGGTTCAAACAACCAAACTTTGACCGGTTGTTCGAGATTTCCTAAGATTTCTTTAGTTTGAGGAGATAGGGTAAATATTTGACTTTCCGTCAAGTCAAGTCGGTACTCGTAGCGGACTGCCAGGAAGTTAATTAATCCTATAATTAGGAGAAAAGATAGAGTAGCAACTAGGGCATTTGTTCCAGCTTCAGTTGCCCTACCAGTTCCTAAGATATCCGCTTTTTTTTCTGTAGAATAAGAAAGATATAGCAGCCACAAACCGACGATAACGATGCCGCTAATTATTAATGCTAAGGGTATGGGTTCCCAGGTGGCAGATACAAACCCTGCGGATAAACCCATAATAATGAGAATAGGACCGAGTAAAAACAGATAAGTCCAAGTATTTTTGATTACTTTCATTGATAGTTCGTAGTAACGACTTTAGTCGCAGTTCGTAGTAACGACTTTAGTCGTAAAAAGAATCGCTAAAGCGATTACTACGA
>CAZUCT010000234.1:0-3876 GCA_964619285.1 uncultured bacterium
CAATTTTGGACGAATTAAGAATCCCCGTCGCTTTAGCGCGGGGAGAAGTCAAAAATCCTCTGGATCGAGGCCAAAAACCAATCCAAACAAAACCCTTGACAAACGCACCCTTAACCAGTAATAATGGTAGATTGTGTGTCCAAACCAGGCTCGGATCGGGTTATGACATATCAAATGCTGGAAGCAATGCCTTCCCAGCTACCTTTACGGCTGTTTTAAGGACAAAAAACCAAAATGAGTTACGCAATTATTGAAACTGGCGGCAAACAACTGCGAGTAGAACCAGGTCGCTTCTACGATATCGAACTACTCCCAGTAGAAGAAGGAGAAAAAGTCTCCATAGAAAAAGTCTTCCTAGTTCAACATGACGGCGAGACCCACATCGGTCAGCCCTTAGTAGAAGGGGCCACCGTAGAAGGGACCATTTTACGCCACCTGCGAGGTAAAAAGGTCATCGTTTATAAGATGAAACCCAAAAAGAAAACTCGCAAGAAAAGAGGCCATCGCCAAGAACTGACTCGCCTTACGATCGACTCTATTAATCTGAATGGCACTGTCTTAGCTGCTGCCGAGACAGAACAACCGGAGGCAAGCGCCCCCGAAACCACGGAAACCGAAGCTACCCCCGTTGAAGTAGTAGCAGAATAATAGCCATTCCAGCAAAACTGAATTAACGTAGAAACTGTAGCAATCATCGGAGAAAATCATGGCCCATAAAAAAGGTACGGGCAGTACGCGCAACGGTCGCGACTCTAACGCCCAAAGATTAGGAGTTAAACGCTATGGCGGTCAAGAAGTTAGAGCGGGTAATATCCTCGTTCGCCAGCGGGGCAACTCCTTCCACGCAGGTAATAACGTCGGTGTCGGACGGGACTATACTTTGTTTGCTTTAATCGATGGCGTGGTAGCTTTTGAAAGAAAAGGTAAAAGCCAACAAAAAGTTAGCGTTTATCAAGTAGCAGCAGCAGAAAGCTAACTTCATGCTTCTAATAATCGCTTTAGCGATTTAGATTAAGTTGGTTTAAAATCGCTAAAGCGATTACTACGAACAATTGGCAAAAACCCGGTTTCTCAAACAATACCTTCGCCATTTTCTCGTAGGTTGTGCGGACCTCCGTGGAACCCAACGATTTTGTTGGGTTGCGCTGTCGCGGAGCCCGACCTACAAATTAAACATTTTTCGTTTTGGCGAAGGTATTGTCAAAGAAACCGGGTTTTTAATAGAATTAGGAATGGTAATTCGGTCAACTTCTCTCTCGATAAAGCAATCCCTACCAATACCCTTTTGAATTGCCCTCACCGCTTCCAATAGCACCGGCATTTTCGCGCAACGCACCAATAACTCTAAATTCAATTCTGGCAACAGTTCGCTGCGGGAAACTTCTTCATATTCTCCACCTCGAAAACGATAAACAGAAAGTCGCTCGTTTTCCCAAAACCAAACCTCATTAATGCCAAAACGCTTATATTTTTCTAACTTAGCTTTACCGCCGCAGGTAAGAGCAATTTCTATTGCTAAGTCTGGATGAGCTTTTTTTTCTCCCAGATAATAAGACTCGTGCAGTTTGCATTTTGAATTGCCATAACGTAATTTTAGCAAAATTGGGGTTTGTGAAGGAGCGATCGCCACACTCTGACTTCCAGAAACCCTGTTTTTCCCAAAAACCCGGTTTCCGGTCTCGCTTCCCCCCCCCAAATATAAAGAATTGTAACTATTCGCTCTTATGCACTTCAAAGAGTCTTAAACTTTTTGGCGAAAGCAATCTACCCAAAAAAAACTATGTTTCCCATCAATAGACCTCGCCGCCTGCGCAGCCATTCCCAACTCCGCCGGATGGTTAGAGAAAATATCCTCACCACCAACGATTTGATTTATCCCCTCTTTGCCGTTCCTGGAGACAGCTTCGCTAAAGAAGTAAAATCTATGCCGGGCGTTTATCAACTTTCCGTTGACAAAATCGTAGAAGAAGCGAAAGAAGTTTACGACTTGGGCATCCCGGCGATTATCCTCTTCGGCATTCCCGAAGATAAAGATAGCGATGCTACTGGCGCTTGGCATGACTGCGGTATCGTCCAAAAAGCCACTACCGCCGTCAAAGAAGCAGTTCCAGATTTATTAGTCATCGTCGATACTTGTTTGTGCGAATACACCACCAGCGGTCATTGCGGTTATTTGGAAGTCGGAGATTTAACCGGGCGAGTTTTAAACGACCCCACTCTGGACTTGTTGAAGAAAACTGCTATTTCTCAAGCTAATGCAGGGGCCGATGTTATCGCCCCCTCGGGGATGATGGATGGTTTCGTTCTGGCCATCCGTTCCGGTTTGGATGGGGCCGGGTTTGAGAATATCCCCATTTTGTCCTACGCCGCTAAGTATGCATCTGCTTATTACGGGCCTTTCAGAGATGCCGCCGACTCCGCCCCTCAATTTGGCGATCGCAGAACTTACCAAATGGACCCGGCTAACGGACGAGAAGCCCTTAAAGAAATTGAATTAGATATCGTTGAAGGGGCCGATATGTTAATGGTTAAACCAGCTTTAGCCTATATGGATATTATCTGGCGAGTTAAAGAAGCCACTAATTTGCCGGTGGCTGCTTATAACGTTTCTGGAGAATATTCGATGGTTAAGGCTGCTGCCCTTAACGGTTGGATCGACGAACAAAAGGTAGTCCTGGAGACTTTAACTGCCTTTAAGCGATCGGGTGCCGATTTGATTTTGACCTATCATGCCAAAGATGCCGCCCGTTGGTTGCAGAAGAGTTAATTTTGTTAATTGTTAATTGTCAATTGTCAATTGTTGATTGTTTACCATAAAAACCCAGAAACCCGGTTTTTTCAAAAAACCAAGAAACCCGGTTTTTTCAAAAAACCGGGTTTCTGAGCTTAACTATTACTTAAAGGAATAGAACATTGAGTGCGAGTGAAATCATCTTCCCCTTCCGAAGGTACCGCCAAAACTTCCAAACGTCCCTTCATCAATTCCAATAAAGTTTGATTCATTAATAACCGCATTCCTGGAGAGAGATCGAACTCTTCTTTAATGAATGAAGGGTCGCTATCTGTGGCATTACCATCAAAATTTTGTTTCAGCAAATCCCAAGACTCGCTCCAAGCGCTCACGGGGCGCTGGTCTTCTATTAAAATATGAACGTATCCAGATTCCCGGGAAGCCCGAGCAGAAACGTTAACCCTGCCTTCCTCCATTTGAGCGATCGCCGTATCAACCAGACTCACCAACACCTGTCGGAAACGAGGTAGATCTGCCAGCACATAAATATTCGGCTCCGGTGGAGATATGTTCAGTCGGATGCTTCTATTAGCTGCCTGCAAGCAAGTTAAATCTTCCACCTCGTCAAAGATCTTAGCCAACTGCAGCGGCTCGATGTCCATTTTTTCCGTACCGTACTCGGTTTTGGCCACAAACACGAGTTGGTCTATCAATCCTACCATTCTCAGAACGGCCCCGCGAGCTTGTTCGGCAAATTCTCGCTCCTCCTCTGGACTGTCGCACAGCTCCGAAGTAATTAACTGAAGAGTGCCGATAGCGCTACTGAGGGGCGATCGCAACTCGTGGGAAGTCCTTGCTAAAAAACCCGCTTTAAACTTGCTCATTTCCGAAGCCATCTGGTAAGCAAGTTGGGTTTGTTTCAACTTTTCCATCAGTTCTTGCACCCGTTCTTTGTGAGAGTGATGCTCCAGAGGCTCCGCACTCTCGTTGGATGTTTCGGGTTTTGTCTTGCCTTTTTTCTCTGGCAACAGCCGATTAATTCCCAAACCGAGTCCGAGCCCTATTCCTAAATAGATAAAATCGCTCCAGCCCATTAGCGTTCCTCTTAAAAAAATCTTCTTTTGCCTAGAGGACCGGTCAAGAAA
>CAZUCT010000234.1:3976-11371 GCA_964619285.1 uncultured bacterium
CCCGGTTTTTTCAGTCAATAAACCCGGTTTTTTCAGTCAATAAACCCGGTTTTTTCAGTCAATAAACCCGGTTTTTTGAAAAAACCGGGTTTCTGAAATACCGAAAAACCCAGTTTTCACGCCAATTACTTGACCGACTCTCTAGCTACCTTACGAATTGTAACCGTACCGATCCTTGTCGCAAGACTTCCCAACCTAATTCTTGATTCCACTTAGCCACAGTAGAAGCTAGGCCCGATGAGGATGTTATTGTTTCTAACTCCCCGGGGACTAGGGTTAAGACTTCTGGAAATTGAGCCTCAATTTCTGCAGTAGTTTTTAAAGCCGGTTGGCCGGAAATATTGGCGCTAGTAGTTGCTAGGGGCCCCGTCCGTTTCAATATTTTTCGAGCTAAATCGCAATTTGGCACTCGCAGGCCAACGGTGGGAGTTGCATCTTGCCTCCGAGATTCCAGAGGGTTTATCGCTGGTGGCACTTTTTCCGAAGCCGGCAAAACTAAGGTTAAGGCTCCCGGCCAGTATTTTTCGGCGGTTTGCTGCCAGAACTCTAACTCTTCGACACTGCCGGCGATGTAAGGCCACAAAGATTCCGGTTTGTCCGCCATCAGAATTAGAGGTTTAGTTTGACTGCGGCGTTTGGCCTGAAAAATCGACTCCGATTTTTCCGGCTGCACTGCCAGGGCCGGAATTGTATCTGTGGGAAAGCTCACTAATTTACCGGATTTTGCTCCCTCGATTAGGGCATTGAGCGAAACTTGGGTCATGTTTTTCTAAATTCTGCGGGCAAGAGCAAATCTGTTAATTCCTGCTAAGTCTGAGAATAGCTGAATTTGAGCGTAATTGCCGTTCGATCGCAATAACTCGATCGCAGACTCTCCTTGTCCTGCCATCATTTCGATTAACCATACCCCACCGGAGCGTAAATAAATCGGTGCCGTTTCGATTAAGTATCTGATGCAATCTAGGCCGTCGCCGCCTCCGTCGAGAGCTAAATGGGGTTCGTGGTGGGCTACTTCTGGTTGGAGGGAGGCGATCGCCCTACTGGGAATATAGGGCGGGTTGGCTACCATACCGCTTATTTGGCCTTTTAGCTCCTCTAACGGTTCCCACCAATAACCTCGATAAAATTTGATTCTCTCTGCCAAACCGCAATTGGCGGCATTTTCTCTGGCGACGGCCAGAGCTTCCGAGCTACTGTCAACAGCATAAATCGCGGCCTTTGTCAAGGCTGCTGCCAATGCGAGAGCGATCGCCCCACTACCGGTCCCTAAGTCGGCCCAGAGTTCTTTGTCTGTGGGAGGGAGGGAGGAACGGGCGGCGATCGCCAAATCGATTATTTCTTCTGTTTCCGGTCGAGGAATGAGTACGGCCGGGGTAACTTTTAAAGCAAAATTCCGCCAATAAGCAACCCCCATTAAATATTGTAGGGGAACTCTTTCTTCCACCCGCCGATGCCAGAGTTTATCTAATTCTTTTCGGGAAATTTTCAAAGAAATTCGTGGCTTATCCTTGAAAGATTCCAAGCGCAAAGCCAACGAGTCTAAATCCGTTATTTCCTGTAGCAACCGGTCAACTTCTGCCGGTGGAAATTCATATTTTCTGGCTAGTTCTTTAGCAGATTCTCGCCATCGATAAAGTTCTAATCCTGCTATGTAATGCATTGGGAATGGTAATTGATAATAGGTAATAAAAAAGCTAATTGCAAGTTTTGCTAATTTTCAATTCCCCATTCCCAATTCCCCATTCCCCCAATCAATTAATTACCCGACCCTTGTTGAAGGGTACGGATAAACTCCACTGAATCTCTCGGCGGAATCAAGACAATTTTAGTTAAGAAAGGATCGTCATCGGTTCGTAAAGCTTCTATTACTCCTTCGAGATTGACAACCTCTATTTCTACAGAGCTTGCGATGTCTGGTTGTTGACTTTGGAAACGCTCTAACATTCCCTGTAAATCTTCCTTATTGAAAAACATAGGAATTACTTGTTGCTCGCCTCTTTGAATGGTTAAATAACCATCTTCATTTTCTCCTTTAGCCAGGAAAAGAGGCGTGCCGTTAAATTCTTCTGCTTCTTTACCGCTTTCCTCCAACAAGGTCATAGCAGATTCTACTTGCTGTTTTCCCGGTACAAAAGTAAACTGTAAATTTTCTCCGTTATCTCGGATAGATTCGCTCATTTGGTAAACTTCTCCAAGAGACACGGGAACTACTTTTACAGAGGAAGCTAAGTCTGGATTTTGAGTTCTGAGGCGATCGACAAAAGCATCGGCATCGCTCTTATTAATAAATACTCCTGCCAAAGAAGCGTTAACATCTTCACCTTCCCTGCTGAGGGAAGCTACAAGAGGAGCCCCTTGAGCATCAGTAATGGTAAATACTGGCACGGGGCTTAACTTTTGCAATACCTCTTCTTGTGGCAGTGCTAGGGCAGACATATTACCTGCCAAGGGAGTCAGAAGAGTGCTTCCGCAGATTCCTAATATGGCACCCAAACGAATTAATAGTTTCATAATTTCTCCAAAGTATAAAATAGCTATTGATGTTACCTCGATTTAGGCAAGATTTAGCCTAGAGTTAATGGTACAAAAAAATGGATGCTTTTCCAGGCAACAAAAGACATCCTTTTTTTTACTTAATTTCCCAATTGAAATCCAGCCAAAGAAGCCAGACACTATCTAATTTTTTTTACCGCTGCTAAAGTTTGCTTCCGGTTGTTTTTTATTACTCAAAGCCCGCCTTATTCTCAATAAAATTTTCCTAATTAATAGAAATTTTACCGACTTTAGACGAACTTTCAGCGGGATAGTTCCAGTGCTTTTCAAGCTTAATTCTTGAGTTCGCTGGCCTATTTGTCCTACCCAAGCAAGAATCAACTAACCGGACATTTTTTGATTTTCCGATTCAAAGCTGAGTTGGTTACTTTTGATTAAATATAGCAAAAAATTCCAGTATTTCCCGGTTCGATACCAATATAGCTTTTTGGGAATGAGGAAGGGGGAATGGGGAGCATCCCATATTTGTAATTTTTACCCCTCGATAATTTCATACTCTTACTCTTACTCTTACTCATACTCAAACAAAAAGCGGTTTTTTTGAGTGTGAGTCATGAGTACTCGTCATGAGAAAATAAATATGCAAAATTGAGATGCTCCCGGGGAATGGGGAATGGAGAATTGGCAATAGCTAGATAGCTAAATGCTTTACTTCATTAAAAAGTAGAGATGAGGGAAAACCGGGGGAAAAAGTAAGCTAAAGAAATTTGAAAATCTCCAAACTGGCAAGGGTTCGAGATTCTAAAAAATCGGGATGACAGGATTCGAACCTGCGACCCCCTCGTCCCGAACGAGGTGCGCTACCAAGCTGCGCTACATCCCGGTTTAAAAATTACTGGTTCTATTCTATCACACTGCTGGGGGGATTTGACAAGTAGTATGGCAAACTTTTTTTCTTGGCCATTTCAATCAGCCATCTAGTCCCACCAGCCCTCGTCAATCCTCCGGTGGCACAGGAGCATCCCTGCCCAGAAACCAGGTAATTTCTGCAAAACCGGGTTTCTTAAGAGGGACAAAAAACCGGGTTTCTTAAGAGCGGACTTTTCAATTTTGAGGAGCAAAAGAACTAGAATCTATGGGATCTAAATTGCTCTTTTCTTGAGAGTCGTTCCAGCGTTCTAATATCTCTAAAACTTCTCGTTCAAAAGTCACCTTAGCGCGATTAGTTTTACCGCCAAGATAAACTTTATCTCCCTGTTTGAACGCCCAAATTTGCGAGTGGGAAACATAACTCATCAAAACGCTAACCATCAACAAACCAAATCCTAAATACACAATAGGAATGCCCGGATCTGACTTAATTTGTAAACCGGTACTGCCAATTATTTCATCCACAAATAAAGTCACGCCATTAATTTCTGTTGACATTCCCGCTCTGACGGTAGAAGTTAATTGACCTTTTGGATCGTAAACTAATAAAGTTCCTTGTAAATCTGTGGCTAATAAAGAAACTCCTGCGCTCAGATCTGGTTTTATAGGAACCCAAGTTCCCCAAATTCTACCATTACCGCCAGTATCTAATTGAGCCATTGGTAATTGGAAAACAGGGCTGTTATTGATGCGAACTTTGACTGCAGCGATCGCCCAATCTGCCTGATACATGGTCACGCCGCCATATTTTAACGGTTTATTGACATAAATAGTTTGACGATCTACTTCTTCTCCTGTTTTATCTAAAACCGACAAATCGGAATAAAATTGGTCTATATTTCCATCGGGTAAATAATCTATCCAGAAACGATTAACTTTTACGGAGAAATCAATCGGAAAATGCCATTGGGCTAAAGGTCCGGCATTGACAATATTAGTTATCTGAAAACTATTGCCGCTGGCTACGATTTCCTGAGCCATAAATCCCGTTAAAGAACCTATTATAGAACCGGCCAAAATAATTAACATACTGGCATGAACTACAATGGGGCCTACTTTGCCAATGATGCCTTTACGAGCGTAAATTTTCTCTCCTTCTTTAAAGATTTTATAGCGGCGTTGTTGCAATATTTCTTCTAAGGAATCTAACGAATTTGCTTCTAATTCTGCGCTTAAAGCTAATTTTTCAAACTGTTTGGGTTTTTCGTAAAAATGCCAGCGACGAGCAGCTTTTAATGCAGGTAATTGTCGGGTAAAAGTGCAGGCTGTTAAGCTCGTTCCAAATAAAATTAGAATCGATAAAAACCACCAAGTGCGATAAACGCTATCTAGCCCTAAAAGGATAATTAGTTTCCAGGTCAAAAACCCAAATAAAGCAGGATTTTCTGGATAGTTTTGTTGATAGAATGCTATGGATTGACTCTGTTCTATGACCGTGCCTGAGATACTGGCTATTGCTATTATTAATAACAGAGCGATCGCCAACCGTAAATCTGCTAAAATTGGCAAGATTTCCCGTCTGAATGTTTTTTGTAATCCACCCAAAGCTTGAGATATTTTTGAGAAAAATAAAATTTGGTAAATCATCTAATGAATTGTTGGTTGTTAATTAGCTAATTCTCTAACTTTTTTACCTTTATTTTTAAGTGACAGGCATCAATCTAAATACCAAAGAAAAAACACCAAATCCTACTAATAAAGCGCCGCTTGTCGGTGTAATCCAAGCAGACCACTGGCGCATTTCCAATAACTTTTTAATACTAGCAGTAAAAGTGCCCGCTAGGATCAAAGGAGCCACATAACCTGCCGCATAAGCTAGGAGCAAAACACCCCCTAAAACGACATCGCCAGTGGCAGAAAGCCAGGCCAATAAAGTTGCCAATACCGGAGTGCTGCACGGAGATGCCACCAAACCAAATGTTAAGCCTAATAAATAGGAGCGGACTCCTCTTGGTAAGTCTTTAGAAATCCAACCCACGCTGTCAAAGGAAGGCATGGGTAGGGGAAGAGCTTCCAAGAGGTTAAGGCCCATGAGAATGGCAACGATACTGACAGCCACGGGCAAACCTATTCCTATTTGACCGTAAACCTGTCCCACATAAGATGCTAGGATGCCCAATCCAGCAAGAGTTGTAGCTAATCCCAGAGAAAACCAGGCCGACTGGGCCGCAGCTTGGAGGCGAGTTTTGGCCTCGAAGCCGCCTATGTAGCCGATGGTTATCGGCAGCATGGAGAGCATACAGGGGGTAAGGCTGGTTAGCAAGCCTGCGGCAAAGATAATGCCAAAACTCAGCCAGCTTATGTGGGTTAGTTGGCTGGCCACTAGGTTATTGGCAAATTGGGCTATTTGGTAGAGCCAAGTTTGGATAGTTTCCATCTGTCGATTTGCGGAAGTTTTCACGATATTAGGTATTTTACCCGAAGGCCTGTTATTTCCGGGCTACTTTTGGCCAAAAAAATGGCCTTCGTGGCTATTTTTTCCAGTTTGACATTGATATGAGAAACGGTTATACTGAAATTCAGACGTGAAAGTATAAGAATATGGCCACTGTCAAAACTGCTATTTCGTTGCAAGAGTCGCTCTTCGAACAAGCGGAGGTTCTTGCGTCCCAAATGAACGTATCGCGAAGTCGCTTAATAGCGATCGCTCTTGAGGAATTTATCCGTCGCCATCAAAATCGACAATTACTAGAAAAAATTAACGCTGCTTATGGAGATGCCCCAGAAGCAAAAGAAGAAGCAAACCCTCTCGATGGTATGCATCAACATCATAAAAGTATTGTAGAAGGAGAATGGTAATTAATCAAGGCGATATATTCTGGATTAAACTGGAGCAACCATTAGGTTCTGAACCTGCTAACAAACATCCCCATGTTGTCGTCCAGAACAACGTTTTTAATTCGAGTAAGATTAACACTGTTGTCGTCTGTGCTTTGAGTTATAATACTAAACTCGCTGCGGTTCCGGGGAATGTTTTCTTAGGAGCAAGAGAAGCTAATTTAGCGGCTGAAAGTGTTGTTAATATTTCCCAGATTTTTACAATTCCAAAAGAGCGATTAGGGGAAAAAATTGGTACTCTCTCGCCCTGGATCGTCGAGAAAATAATTGAGGGAGTTAAGTTAGTTTTGACTCCCAATGAAGTTGAATAAGGGAGACGAGCCCTAGTTGCCTTGTCAATTATTAATTCTGTTCTCAGTTATAAATTTAGAATTATTAATTGATTCTCAATTAACTGTTTTGAATTTACCACTTTTGACTCCAGGGATAAAATAAAGAGCGATCGCTCTTTTTTTTATTCCTTCCTCAGAATAAATTGGTTGTTGCGAACTTCCTCTACGGTAACTAACCCCGTCCCTATAAATTCATTAACCGCTTTTCTTACAGGAAAATTATCTTGAGGTCTCCAATTGTAATCATCCCCCGCGATAAATCCACCTACTTTTACCTTCTGCAAACACAACTCCAAATCCTGCTTGACAAATTCGTAATCGTGATTTCCATCGATATAAACCCAGTCTAAATAATTATTTTCCAATTTGGTAAGAATGTTACTGGAAAAATCCCGATGAATAATTACGTTTTTATCTTTGGTTTTTTCCAACACTAACTGATAGATTTTATCCATATCTTCTTGGCTTTTAGCTTCATTTCCGCTATAAAGTCTGTTGGGGATTTCTTCTTGAAATTTCCAAGGATCTATTAAGTGTAGTTCTTTAGGTTCGACTAGGTTTAAAATTCTTTGGGTAAAAACACCTTTCCAAACGCCTATTTCCGCACAGATTGAATTTTTCGGCATTTTTTTTAATAAGAAATCTCTGCGATTGGGTCTAATTTTTTTCATGTTTAAGCTCTTAGTTTTTAAGCTCTGGATATGTTTATTATATCGGGCTTGCTGAAATCTGAATTCGGCAAGCCCTAATTAGGGTCTGCTGAATAAATCGAAAAAGCTCTGGGGGGTGGGAAGGGTGGGAG
>CAZUCT010000235.1:0-11351 GCA_964619285.1 uncultured bacterium
CTTCTTTGGAAGGAGAAATTAAGCCAGAAGAAATCGGTTTGTTAGGAAAAATGGCAACGAGACGCTCTGGTTGCGACTGTTGGGAAGGGGCCGAGTTCAGCAAGGAGCAATTGATGAAATCGAGGCATTACCAGAAACAGATCCGTTTCGTTCAAATGCCCTGTTATTGTTGTCGAACTTGCAGACAAAATTAACAGAAACCCAAGAACAATTACAAGAAGAAGACCGGGAGTTAATTATGCGATTATCACCACTTTTGACTAAAAAATTACAAGAGGCTAAAGAGTCGGGAAAAGACGAAGGACGAGAAGAGGGAATAGAGCAAGGTCAGCGGCAACTTGTAGAGAATATGCTACGAGCTCGCTTTGGTTCTGTGGATGAGGAATTATCGACTATTGTCGGGCAAATGATGTCCTTATCTTCTGACGAATTAACTCAAATACTCATGCAACTTTCCACCATTTCTCGGGAGGAGTTGTTGTCGCGTTTTGCTTCTGATAATTCCTAATGTTTTTTGGTTAGGAATTATCCCCCATATTGCGAGGTAATTTTTTGAAAAGCCAGTGCCTTTGAACCGAAAGTGCTGGCTTTTTCAATGGAGGTTATCGGTGGCGATCGCCTCTGTTACCGGAGGATCCTTTGCTCGATAAAACCCCCAGAAAAACAGCAGAAAGGGAGAAACATTCAGCGAACGTCTCTCCCTTCCCAATCTATTATATTAGAAGACAAACCAAAATAGCTCGTCTATTGCTTACACCTTAGTAAGTTTCAACGTGCCAGCGATGGGCTTTTTTCAACTGCTTCTGATAGTCGGCCCAATCGACCCCGAACTTACCAGCAGCAGCAGACATTCCCTCATCAATGCCGCCTTCCATACCCTTCAGACCGCAAATATAGGTATGAGTATTAGGCTTTTGAACCAGGTTCCATACTTCGTCTGCATTTTCCTTAATCCGGTCTTGGAGGTACATCTTACCGCCTTCGGGATTCTTTTGTTCCCGACTGATAGCATAAGTCAAGCGGAAATTATCGGGGTATTCCCGTTGCATTTGTTCCAACTCTTCCTTATAGAGAATGTTAGCAGTATAAGGAATGCCAAAGACCAGCCAAGCCAAACCCTTGAACTTATAGTCTTCGTGTTGTTCCTTAAACATCCGCCACAAGAAAGCGCGGAAAGGAGCGATACCCGTACCGGTTGCCATCATAATAATAGTAGCATCCTCATCGTCGGGCAATAACATTTCCTTACCGACAGGTCCGGTGATAGCCACATCCGCACCCTGTTCCAGCTTGCACAGATAGGTAGAACAAACTCCATAGACAGTCTCGCCCGTTTCTGGATGCTTGTATTCCAGTTGGCGGACGCACAGAGACACGGTTTTGTCATCCAGATGGTCCCCGTGACGAGTGGAGGCGATAGAATAAAGCCTCAACTTATGAGGCTTGCCATTGTCATCGGTTCCAGGAGGAATAATACCGATACTTTGACCTTCTAAATAGCGCAAATCCCCGCCCGAAATGTCAAAAGTGACGTGACGAACAGTACCAGCGCCGCCTTCCCGTACCAGTTCGTAGTTCTCTAAGCACTTACCCATGTATGGATTTTTAGGACGGTAGATATTTACAGGTACGTCCGTCGTTTTAGCCTTTGCTTGAGTCATTTTACTCTTTGGTTCTGTTTTTCCTAGATTTCCATTAGCCAAGGCTGGGGCTGCTTCCTCAAGTGGTTTGATGCTAACAATTTTGCCTCCCATCCGAGTAATCCGCTTCATCTCTTGATTCATGCGGTTGTAGGGCACCGAAATAAAAACGTTGCCGCTGCGACGAATGGGGTGGGCCATTTTGTCAGTTATTGAGTTTTGACGCAGGCCCTCAACCTCGTAAACAAACATTCGACTACCCGATTCTGTATTGGTTGTTAGGCCAACTCCAGTTTGAGCTTTCATCGATCGTTTCTCCTTTTAATACACGGTATCTAGTCACAAGAATGTGACTAGAGATTCAATTTAAGCCTTTTTTAAGGTCTTCTACTCGCCAGAACTTTCAGCATTAGTGGGCGGCTTCATCCACGTTTTTAATGCTGACAATTTTGCCCCCCATGCGAGTAATGCGCTTCATTTCTTGATTCATGCGGTTGTATGGCACTGCAATGAAAACATTGCTACTTTTACGAATGGGGTAGCTCGTTAAGTCTGTTGTTTTGTTTTGACCCAGGCCCTCTACCTCATAGACAAACAGACGATTATTAGAGTCTGCATTTGTTTTTAAACCAGCTCCTGCTTGAACTTTCATCGATTTTTCTCCTTAGAATCGGTGATTAAAACATTGGATTTAAGTGCTTGTTAACCCTTCCTCAAAAAACTGGCCATAAAGCCAGCAAATCCGACCCGCTAGGTAGGATTGCTGCTCTCAGTTTTCTTTTGTCTTGGCGCTGTGATTATTTTACCTGTCACCTGCGACATAACAAAACCACCGATCCACGATTATCTGGTGGCCTTCATTATTTTTAGATTTTAGATTGGGAATGGCTAACTTCCCCCTTGTCCCTATTGTCTCCATAATCGAGGCGATCGCCAATTTCAAAGCCGATTATTTTTCTTCGATCCTTGTAGGGAAGAGCCCCTTCTGGTAAGATAAGTTCACAAAAGTTAGCAATAATGACTTAGCTTTAACAAAAGCGCGAGCTGGCCAGCTATTGACAGTCTATTGATTGCTGCCAATATTTGCTGCCAATGCAGGCTGCCTCAAAAATTGCGCCAGGATGCCTCCTAAGCTAGGTGGCCTATCGGCAATTCAGGCCCGCTTCATCCCGAGGTCGCAACTTCCGAGCTTCCAATTTAAAGGACTCGGTCATTGATGAATGTAAATACTGCGTTGTGGAATAAGAAACTTATGGTAACAAAGCCGGATCGAGTAGTTATAATCGGGGTTGCCGGAGACTCCGGATGTGGAAAATCTACGTTCTTGCGTCGAATCACAGATATTTTTGGCAAGGATTTCGTAACTGTAATTTGCCTGGACGACTACCACAGTTTAGATCGCAAGCAGCGTAAAGAAACAGGGATTACTGCTCTCGATCCGAGGGCCAATAATTTTGATTTGATGTACGAGCAAATCAAGGCCCTCAAAAACGGTCAGTCCATCGACAAGCCCATCTATAACCACGAAACGGGCTGCATCGATCCCCCAGAAAAGGTACACCCCAACCACATTGTGGTCATCGAAGGGCTCCATCCTCTGTATGACGAACGAGTGCGATCGCTCGTAGATTTCAGCGTCTATCTGGACATCAGCGACGAGGTAAAAATTGCTTGGAAAATCAAGCGAGACATGACCGAACGGGGTCATCGTTACGAAGATGTCCTAGCCTCCATCAACGCCCGTCGCCCAGATTTTACGGCCTACATAGATCCACAGAAGGCCCACGCCGATGTGGTCATTCAAATTTTGCCCACTCAATTAATCCCTGACGATAAAGAGCATAAAGTCCTCCGCGTGCGTTTGATCCAGCGCGAAGGAGTTGAAGGTTTCGAGCCCGCTTACCTCTTTGATGAAGGTTCTACCATTAACTGGACTCCCTGCGGACGCAAGCTCACCTGTTCCTATCCCGGTATCAAAATGTACTACGGGCCAGATGCCTATTACGGCAACGAGGTCTCGATGTTGGAAGTGGACGGCAATTTTGAAAACCTGGAAGAAATGATCTATGTCGAAGGACATATGAGCAATCTTTCTACCAAATATTACGGCGAACTGACCCACCTCTTGAGAGAGCATCAGGAGTATCCCGGTTCTAAAGACGGTAGCGGACTGTTCCAAGTATTAGTCGGTTTGAAAATGCGAGCTACTTACGAGCGCTTGACTGCTGCTCAAACTAAAGTGGCTGCTGCTGTTTAACCACAAACTGCTTTAAGTCAACCGATTTAATCGGTTTTTTTAAATAAAAATTGTCTAATCCCTTCCTTAAACCCGGTTTCAAAATAGAAACCGGGTATTCTCTTTTTAGCGTCAGATTTTTAGACAGATATCAAATAAAACTGTTATAGTACCAATGATTGTCAAGTATTCCTACCAATCTCATCTAAACTCTTTATGTACGACAATTTAATCGAAGAAGCTAAAGACAAACTCAACCATTCTATTCGCATCTATAAAGGCAAACCCGTAGGAACTGTAGCTGCCAGCGAAACGGCACCCAAAGAACAACAAGAACTGAATTATAACGAATGTTTTATCCGCGATTTTTTCCCCTCTGGATTAGCATTTCTCATGGAAGGAGAACGGGAAATAGTTCGTAATTTTCTCGAAGTAGCATTAGGGTTACAATTCGATTTAGAAAAACCTAGTAACGGTCAAGGATTGTTTCCCGAAGTTCGAGAAGCAATGGTGGGAAAAGAACCTCAAAGCGAGGAAGGAATTAGACCTGGTTTTGGTTTAATGCCCGCTAGCTTTAAAGTAGTAAACTCTGACGAAATAGAGGCAGATTTCGGTCAAAGGGCCATCGGTAGAGTAACCCCTGTTGATTCTGGTTTGTGGTGGATTTTTCTCTTGCATATTTATGAAAAAGCTTGCGATCGCGCCAAGGTTCCCGAAGAAAAAATTGCCCATAGAAACGAATTTCAACGAGGAATTAAATTAATCTTAGAACTGTGTTTGGGCAAGCGCTTCGATATGAGCCCGACCATGCTCGTTCCCGAAGGCGCATTTATGATAGACCGCCGCCTGGGAGTTTACGGTCATCCTTTAGAAATTCAATCTTTATTTCAGATCGCTTTACGGGCGGGGCGGGAATTACTTACACCGGACATATTTGCAAAATTAGACATAGAAGATCGCTTAACGAGACTGACTAAATTTATTCGCCAACATTATTGGATAGACCCCATCATCTTAAGGCGATTTTACCGCTATCAAACAGAAGAATTTGGCGAATCTGCTTTAAATAAATTTAATATCTATCCCAATGCGGTTCCAGAATGGGTGTTGCATTGGATTGACCGAAATGGTGGATATTTAGTCGGCAACGTCGGAGTTGGTTGGATAGATTTTCGCTTTTTTACTCAAGGCAATTTGCTAGCTATTCTCAGCGGTTTAATTACTCGCAAACAATCCCAAGAAATAATCAATTTAATCGAACACCAGCGATCGATATTAATAGGAGAAATGCCGGTCAAACTCTGTTATCCGGCGGTGGAAGGTCGAGATTGGGAGTTAGTCACCGGTTGCGACCCGAAAAATATTCCCTGGTCTTATCATAACGGCGGCAATTGGCCGTTTTTAATCTGGCCTTTAGTGGCAGCTTGTCAAAAAGCGGGCAGAACTAATCTTGCTAAAGATGCCATTGAAATTGCAGAAAAATATTTACACGAAGACCGCTGGCCTGAATATTATGATGGGCTAGATGGCAAACTTATTGGCAGGCAGTCTCGACTTTATCAAACTTGGACGATCGCCGGCTATTTGGTGGCAAAATATCTGATGGAAAAACCAGAACATTTAGATTTAATTGGTTTTGATTAAAATATAGAGCGATATCTAAAGAATGAGTTATTCATGGGAAATTTAGTTAGTTTGTAGTAATCGCTTCAGCGATTTAAAAACGCAGTTGCTGGGCCACAAATGTTGTAGTTGTCAGAAACCCGGTTTTTCCAAAAAACCGGGTTTCAAAACCTGCTCTCTAGACAGCTAATTTCCCATTTCCCATTCCCCATTCCCTACTTATAATTAACTCTAGGATCTAACACGCTGTAAAGAAGATCCGCCACTAAATTAAATACGACAATTAAAATCGCATAAATTATGGTAATTGCCATAACTACTGGGGTGTCGTTGCGATTAATCGATTCAATTAATAACGCTCCAATTCCCGGCACTCTAAACACTTGTTCGGTAATCAAAGCCCCGGTAAAAATAGCAGGAACCCCTAAAGCTACCAGGGTAATAACTGGAATTAAAGCATTGCGTAAAATGTGGCGAATAATTACTAATAAATTGGGCAAACCTTTGGCGTAGGCAGTGCGGACATAATTTTGGTTTAATTGTTCTAACATCGAGGAACGAACGAACCTCATTAATACTGCTGTTTGATATAAACCTAAAACCGCAACGGGCATAATCGATTGTTTTATTTGGGCGATGAAACTATGCCAATCTGTTATTTTTAAAGTGCTGTTATAAATAAAAGGAAACCAATTAAGTTGAACGCTAAAAATAATGATGAATAATAAACCTGTAAAAAAGGTTGGCAAAGAAAACCAAATCAGGGCAAAGGTGGTTGCTGCTTTATCGAAGATTGAATGGCGCTTGACTGCGGAAATAACTCCCAAAGGTACTGCAATTAATATTGCTAATAAATAGGCAGAACCGACTATGCATAAAGTGGTAGGCAATCGCTGGAGAAGTAAGTCTATAACTGGGGAACGACTGGTAAAAGAATAGCCCATGTCGCCGCGAATAAATGCCAAAATCCATTTGAGATAGCGAAGGTAAATAGGTTGGTCTAAACCGAGCGATCGCCTAAGATTTTCTCGCACTTCTGCGGTAATAGAAGGATTAGTCGCAAATTCTCCCATCGGGTCTCCCGGCGCTAATGCTAAAATTGCAAACACGACGATACTAATAGCAATTAATGTCGGTATTGAAATTAAAACCCGATTTAATAAATATCGATTCATTGTTTGGGTGAATTGTTAATTGTTAATTGTTAATTGTTAATTTTTCTAGGTCGTCAAGAAAATAAGGTTCTGGATTTTCTGCCACCCAACCCAAAGGGGAATTATAGCGAACTTCAAAATGCAAATGAGATTCTTCTAACTCCGGTTCTCCAGTATTTCCAACAGTACCTAAAACTTCTCCCAATTTAATTTTTTGACCGACTTTAACGTTAATACTATTCAAATGAGCGTAACGAGTTTGCTTTCCTGCAGGATGATTGATTGTCACTAAATTGCCATAACCTTTTTGGGAGTCGGCAAAGGCCACAATACCATCTCCGACAGACAAAACAGGAGTACCTATTTCTGCTAATAAGTCCACGCCGCTGTGGAAAATGACCTCGCCGCGAAGGGGATGGAGCAACCAACCGTAACCAAGGGCCGCCGATGCGACAAAAGGCAGGGGATAACCTCTTAAGATGGATACTGCAGGACGGGCCCGCCCCCCAGGAGACCAGTTGACACCGGGCAAAAAGATGACTTCGGGGGTTTTTTGTGCCGAGAGAAGTTCGCAACCGTTGACCTCGAAGAGGGCATCGGCCCGGATATTGTAATTATCGGCCACGTCCTTCCAGGTTTTGCCTTCGGGAATTCTGACGGCAATGCCGTTGTAGGGAGGAATGACCAGTTGAGTTCCCACTGTTAGGGGGCCTTCTCGGAGAACTCGATTGAAGGCCAGGAGGGTGGCGGGGATGAGATTGTATTTTTGGGCAATGGTTTCGATAGTTTCGTCCTCGGCCACCGCGTGGCGTTGGATGCGAGAAAGTGCAGGTGTGGGACAAACTTCTGGGGCCGGGGGGCGTTCGCTCTGGGGATTTTGAGTGAGTAGGGGGTTAGCCACCACGGGCCCGGCGGGGATTATCAGCCACAATAGAAGGGAAAGTAGGGGAAAGCGGCGATCGTAATTCATACAATTTCTGGAAGAAGATTCTGAAGTAAAAATCTACAAATATGGATTAGTCGAGTTATAGCGTTTTTCATTATAATGAAGTACCATCTGTCCCTACTTTGGCAGAGCGGGCTCCTGTAAATACCTCATTGGGGAGAGGTTATCCCCGGCCCGATGTTCTCTATATTTCTTAAATAGATGAGTCTATCTTTTAAGCAATTGACCTTATATCTTGCCTTGCTAGGAGTTGGTGGTGGTGCTGGATGGTGGGGTCATCGCTATCTCGAAGAACGAGGTCTGACCCCAGACTCCTCCATCGTCCCTGTGGTCAAGCAGGAGATACCTGCTTATTTTTCCTCTCCTATCCCTGGCAATTCGAGGCTGGAGCGCAATAGCTCTAATTTTATTGCTGAGGCAGTACAAAAAGTTGGTCCTGCAGTGGTGCGGATCGATGCCACTACTACGGTGGCAAACAAGATGCCGGATGCTTTGAATAATCCGTTATTTAGACGTTTTTTTGGGGATGGTTTTTCCGATCCAGAAGAAAAAGTGAAACGGGGAACGGGTTCTGGGGTTATTCTGGCTGCCGACGGTCGTTTGATTACTAACGCTCATGTGGTGGATGGGGCGGATACGGTTCGGGTGACGCTGAAGGATGGTAGAACTTTTGAGGGTAAGGTTCGGGGCGTCGATTCTCTGACTGACGTGGCGGCTGTAGAAATAGATGCTAAGGATTTGCCAGTGGCAACTATTGGCAGTTCTGATGTCTTGACTCCGGGGCAGTGGGCGATCGCTATTGGCAATCCTTTGGGTTTGGATAATACTGTGACTGTTGGTATTATTAGCGCTACGGGTCGCAGCAGTTCTCAGGTGGGTATCCCTGATAAACGAGTCCGTTTTATTCAAACTGATGCGGCGATTAATCCTGGAAATTCTGGGGGGCCTTTGTTGAACGATCGCGGGGAAGTTATTGGCATTAATACTGCTATTAGGGCAAATGCTCAAGGTTTGGGGTTTGCTATTCCTATTGAAACTGCTAAACGGATTGTGGATCAGTTGTTTGAGAAGGGTAAGGCGGAACATCCGTTTTTGGGCATTTCGATGATGGATTTGACTCCAGAGGTTCGAGAACGGGTTAACCAACAGCTCGATCTAGAAATTACTGCTAGCGCTGGCGTGGTGATTATGCGGGTTATGGAGGATTCTCCGGCAGAGCGATCGGGTTTGCGCCAGGGGGATTTGATTCAAAAGGTCGGTGGCGTTGCGGTTAAGACTCCTACGGAGGTACAGCAGCAGGTGGAAAAAAGCGCTGTGGGGAAAGATTTGGAAATTGAGGTTCTTCGCGAGGGGGCGATGGAGATTTTTGTCCTCCAACCCAGTGCTTTTCCAGATTCGGTCAGCTATCAACGGTTTTAGCTAGCAAAAAAATAGAGTATTAATTGTAGGTTGGGTGGAGTGCAACGGAACCCAACATAAGGGTATTTTATGAAATTGCCAGTTCCTTAGTTGCTGTCGGAACTATCGCTGCTGCTGATTTCGGTGGCAGTTTCGCTGGCAGTTTCCCCAGAGGTCTCCGATTCTTCTATCTGCGCTTCGGCGGGACTCTCGGTGGGAGTTTCGGTTTCTGCTTGTTTTTCGTCTTCTTCTTCTTTGGCTAGTTCTCGAAGGTTGAGGGATAGTTGCTGGGGCAGTTGGTCTAACTGGAAGTATTGAAAAAATTTATCGGTGACTTGCAACCAGTAGGACCGGCTTTCTGGTTGGCGGCGTTTGCGGACAAATCCTAGTTCGACGAGTTCTTGGACGTGTTGGTAGGCCCCGGAACCTCGTAATTCGACGAGCTCGGTTTGGGCAATGCCTTTTTTGAGGGCGATCGCTGCTAAGGTGCGCAAGGCCCCAACTCCTAGTTCTGCTGGGATTAGAGTTTCCATTAGGTCGCTGTAGGCTTCTTTGAGTTGCAGGCTGTAGCCTTTTGTGGTTTCTATTATTTCTAGGGCGGTGTCCCGATGGGCGTAGTTGGACATGAGTTCGAGAATGGCGTCTTTGACTTGGTTGCGATCGCATTGGGCTGTTTCTGCTATTTCTGCGATCGACATCGGTTGCCCTTTTAGGTATAAAACTGCTTCTATTTTGCTGGCTAAACTAAGCATTAAACGCACCTTGGATTGAGTATGAGCATGAGTTAGGTTTGAAAAAAAAGATGAGAATATGGTCCAATCATAATCGGGACTTACGCATTTAAACCAAAAATTAACGTTTGAGATTGCTTCCTATCGTCGCAATGTCGTATTTTTGCGTAAGTCCCGATAATCTGACAACCGATTTTAGCAGGTTGCCAGAGAGGCTTAAATTGTGGTATCTTAAGAGCTTGTGTCGAATTAGCGCAGTCTGATGCCCAAATTAAAAACACGCAAGTCAGCCTCTAGGCGTTTTAAAGTCACTGGCAGCGGTAAAATTATGCGTCGCAAGGCTTATAAAAGTCACCTGCTGCAACACAAGTCATCGAAACGCAAGAATCATCTCTCGAAAATGGCCCAGGTCCACGAGAATGATGCAGAAAATGTGCGGATGATGCTTCCTTATGCATAATCGGGGAATGGGGTTGGAAATCGACTAACCATTCCTAATTCCCCATTCCCCATTCCCAATTCCCCATTCCCAAAATAGGAGAAATTTACAATGACAAGGGTAAAACGCGGTAACGTGGCGCGGAAGCGCCGGAAAAAAATTCTCAAACTGGCCAAGGGATTCCGTGGCGGACAATCAAAACTGTTTAGAACGGCCAATCAGCGGGTGATGAAGGCGTTGAGGAATGCCTATCGCGATCGCCGCAGGCGCAAACGGGATTTCCGCCGTCTCTGGATTACTCGTATTAATGCTGCAGCTCGCCAACAGGGTATGAGCTATAGCAGGTTAATCGGTCAGTTGAAAAAGGCTGAGATCCAAATTAACCGGAAGATGTTGGCCCAAATGGCCGTTCTGGATCCGGAAACTTTTGCCAAAGTGGTAGAGGTGGCAGCTAAGGCTTAATGGTGTTACCACTTTAAAGGAGCGCGGGAGTTAGATTTGATTAGTTGGTATCTCAGAAACCCGGTTTTTTCAAAAAACCGGGTTTCACAGGCCGACTCCCTAGGGCTTTTTAGCCTGTTGTTTCCTTTATTGAAATTTCTTGGTAAAATAGGCAAAAATGTCCAGATATTTATGGTTGAAACCTTATGGAAAGTAGTTTGCCAGTTGTTTATTTATTAGTTTTGTTAGGGTTGCTGTCTGTGGCTGCCTGGTTTATTATTCGTCAAGTTCTTAAGACTAGGACAACAGAAATTAAGCTTTCTGAGTTGCAAAATAAATTAACTAAAGAGAAGGGCACGGCGCAAGAATATTACGATTTGGCAAGTATTTATTTAGATAAAAAGTTATACGTTCAGGCTGTGGAGTTATTCCAAAAAGCTCTGAAAGCTGATTCGGAAAATAAGAGCGATGAGGAGTTGGCGAAGATTTATAACGCACTGGGATTTGCTTATTTTGCGAAAGAACAGTACGATATTGCGATTCGCCAGTATAAAGAGGCTGTGAAGTTAGCGCCGGATTATGCGATCGCTTATAATAATTTGGGTCATGCTTACGAGAAGAAAAAGTTAACGGCTCAAGCTTTGGAAGCTTATGAGGATGCCTTGGAAAGGGATCCCAAAAATGAGACTGCTAAACGACGTGCGGAGTCGATGCGGCGGCGGTTGACTGCGGCTTGATTTTTA
>CAZUCT010000236.1:0-5335 GCA_964619285.1 uncultured bacterium
GGGCCAGAAACCCGGTTGGCAAAAAACCGGGTTTCGCAAATTAGATAGTGGGGCCCCAGAAACCCGGTTGGCAAAAAACCGGGTTTCGCAAATTAGATAGTGGGGCCAGAAACCGGGTTTCTGGTGAGTGAATTAGCCTTGAAGCTTGGCCCCAAAGTTTTTTTTTCTTACAATTCGCACGTTTGTCAAAAGTTATGTTATAGTTTAAGTCTGAAAACAGGTGGGCATCGATAGGGGCGTTTTTGGAGATGTAAGAAACCGGGTTTTTTGGAAAAACCCGGTTTCTGCTGGGTGAATTAGCCCTTTAAGCTCCCATGCTACAATCGAATCGAAAGCTTATGTCCTTAAAAACATGACCGAAACAACAGTTACCACAGAACAAATTACTTGGGAACCCCTTCCCGCAGATTTTGAACTCCCAGACGAACCAGCAGACAATTTAGAACATCCCCTACTAGCATCATACCTCTTAGATATCCTTGATGCAGCAGGGTTGCTAACACAATCTAATGTAGTTACCTGGAATTTTGGCATCTGTGCCAAGGTGGGAAGCAATACGATCGTAAAAGCTCCCGATTTTGTGTATATTCCCTTTGTCGAGCAGGGATTTCGCGAAAAAAGACCGAGAAGTTTCACTCCTCATTTAGAGGGAGAAGTACCGTCAGTAGTTATGGAGTTTTTATCCCATATCGATAACGGCGAATACCATGCCGAAAAAGATGGCAAATGGTGGTTTTACGAACAGATTTTGCAAGTGCCAAGGTATGTAATTTTCGAGCCAACTTTCGGTCGCTTGGAGGTTTACCAATTGGAAAAATCGGGGAAATATTCGCCCCAAATACCAGATAGTAACAGACGTTATTGGATACCAGGAGTAAATCTATTTCTGGGGCTATGGCACGGCAAAAACCAAAACCGAACGGGATATTGGTTGCGCTGGTGGGATAAGAAAGGAAATATGCTATTACATTACTCTGAAAAAATCGCACAACTGGAAGCCAAACGAGAAGCCGCCGAGGCCAAACGAGAAAGCGATCGCCTCAAGGCCCGCCTGCGGGAGTTAGGTATCGATCCTAACGAATTGAATTAAATTTGTTGTAACAGAAGATTAAACGTGGGGCCGGGGCAAAGCATTCGGACACAAACATTTATGCGCCTTAACCCCACTTGCCGCCCGAATGCTTTGCCCCTACAAACTGGGTGGGAATCGTTCCAGCGCCCAGAAAAACCCGGTTTTTCCAAAAAACCGGGTTTCTTACATCTTTCTTAGTTACCGGTAGCGACTAACACCCTGTCTGCCAACTTGCCCGGCACCTCCTGGAGATGGTCGAACTTCCAGTTAAAATAACCAACCCCCAAAGTTTGCGATCGCAACTCCACAATCAAATCCAGCATCTCGGCCACCGCTAAATGAGCCCAAACCTTATCCCATCCCTTCCAGTCGGACACCGGTTCGTAACCCATAATCTGACCGCGACGAGTGCTTATCAACTGCAACACCTTAGAAGTAAAATCGTTGGGAGCAAAAATCTCCACCGAGGCGATCGGTTCCAACAACACCGGTTCGCACTTCTGCATCCCCTCCTGCATCGCGATCCGCGCCGCCTGCTTGAACGCCTGTTCCGAACTATCCACCGAATGATAAGAACCATTAGTCAGCGTCACCGACACATCTACCACCTGGAAACCCAGAGGCCCTTGTTGCAAATACTCTCGCACTCCGATCTCGACCCCCGGAATATATTGTTTCGGCACCACGCCGCCGACGATAGTCTCCGCAAAGGCAAAACCCTCCCCACGCGGTTGAGGTTTAATATCCAAATAAACGTCCCCAAACTGACCGTGACCGCCGCTTTGGTGCTTGTAGCGACCGTGAGACGTGGTTGATTTGCGAATCGTTTCCTTATATGCCACCTGGGGCAAAGCGGTAGTCATCGGCAAATTGTACTTGCGACTCAACCGGTCTAAAGCAACCTTCAAATGAATCTCCCCTTGCCCCCAGAGAACGATTTCGCGAGTTTCGCTGTCCTGTTCCCATTTCAAAGCCGGATCCTCATCCAACAACTTCGTCAAGGCAGCGCTCATCTTCACTTCGTCCTTGCGGTTTTCTGGAGCGATCGCCAAAGCATACACCGCCGGCAACTTCGCCGCCCGAGGCAGCTCCACAGACAAACCGTCCGCAGTCAAAGTATCCCCCGTTTGGATGCCTTCCATCCGCGCCAAAGCGACAATTTCACCGGTACTCGCCCGCTGAACGCTTTCCGTTTGCTGCCCCATCAACCGATACATCCCGCCGATGCGACTTCCGTTTAAAGTCATGCCGTCGTTAATTTCCCCTTGCCACACCCGCACTAACGAGAGTTTGCCCCCTTGGGGAGTGTAATAAGTTTTCAGCACTTGCGCTACCGGCACTTCCGTATCCACCTTCAAACCTCGACGTTTCGCAGTTTCCGTCGGTGCCGGTGCCTCCCGCACTAACGCATCCAGGAGCGATCGCACCCCGTAATCCCGCTCGCCGATACCTACAAATATCGGCACTATCAAATCTGCCCCCAATTCTTTTTTCAAGTCCGCCACTATCTCTTCCTGGGGCGGTTCGATTTCTTCTACTAACTCTTCTAATAAATGGTCGTCAAAGTTAGATAGCTCTTCCAGCATTTCCTGTCGCGCCGCGCGTTCCTCTTCTTTTAGAGATTCGGGCATCGGCACCGGCTCCGAAGCCGCCCCTGCGTGGTAATGATAGGCTTGCTCGGTTATCAGGTCGATAAATCCTACTAATTGCCCCGGCGTGGCGATGGGATACTGTTGCGGAACTATCGGACGAGAAGAAACCGTTTTCAGCGCTTGCAGCACTTCGCTAAAGTTAGCATAACAGCGCGTTTCTTCGGTGCAAACCCGATCCATTTTATTGATAAAAACCAGGTGAGGAATCTCCCAGTCGTCGAGGAATTTAAACAAGGGCGCTAAAGTTAACACCTTAGCCGGATCCGGTTCGCAGACCACGATCGCCGCCCCGGCACCAATTAAAGCGTTATCGGTTTCTTGGGCAAATTCTATCGAACCGGGGCAGTCGAGGAAAGTAAAACGAATGCCGCCATACTCGGTAGTGGCGGCATTTATTTCTACAGTCATGGTGCGATCGCGCGCTTCTGGGGAACTATCTCCCACCATGTTACCGTCCTTCACGTTACCTTTACGGGTAATTGCCCCCGTCACCGATAAAATACTTTCTAACAAAGTAGTTTTACCGCTCAGATACGGTCCTACTATCGCAACGTTACGCGCGCCAGAAATGGTTTTTTCTTCTTTCATTAGTTTCCTCCTATCGGGTTATTTGAAAGTCACGAGCTAAAGGGGAATAGCAGCAAGCCTGCTAGCCCATACTTAAGAGCTTCCTATATCTCAGAAACCCGGTTTTTCGGGTTTCTTGACCTGCTCTCTTAAGAGCTTCCTATAAAGCTATTAGGATTGACGTTAACTCGTTTTTAACCTCCTCTATAGAAATTTTAGTTTGTTTTAACTTTTATTTTAAGAAATATTACGTTGCGCGAAGAAAAGTTAATTTTACTCAATAAATGTTAATTTCACTTGACAAATGCCAAAATTTTCGATTATAATTGCTGTTTTAATTATAAGCCAGATTTAAGAGAAGCTAATGGCTAATAGCTAATGGCTAATGGCTAGCAATTCCCAATTCCCAATTCCCCATTCCCCAAAAAAATGACAAAACAAAGAATCATAATTTGGTATCGGAACGATTTAAGAATACACGATAACGAACCCCTCAATAAAGCACTTAAAATCCAGGCAGAAATCATCCCAGTTTACTGCTTCGATCCGAGGCAATTTGACAAAACAAGTTTTGGCTTTCCTAAAACCGGTCCTTTTAGGGGAAAATTTTTATTAGAAAGCGTCGCCAACTTGCGAGATAACTTGCAAAAATTGGGCAGTAATTTAGTCATCAGACGAGAACTACCGGAAATAGCAATTCCAGCGATCGCCCAACAATTACAAGTTACCTCTGTTTACTTCCAAAAAGAAGCTACCTCCGAAGAAATTAAAGTCAAAAAAGCCCTAGCTAAGGTCTTAAAAACCATCGGTGTCGAACTCAAACATTTTTGGGGTCATACTCTCTATCATCCCCAAAATTTGCCGTTTAATATCAAAAATTTGCCCGAACTATTTACCGACTTCCGCAAAGAAGTAGAAAAAAAATCCCAGGTAAATCCTACTTTTCCCGCGCCGCAACAATTACCCCCTTTACCAGCAGAATTAGACCCGGGCAAACTGCCTAATTTAGTAGATTTTAACTTAGAACCACCCCCAGAAGAACCCCGGGCAGTTTTACAATTCAAAGGAGGAGAAACCGAAGGCATCGCCCGAGTCAAAGATTATTTCTGGGAAAAAGACTGTTTGAAAGATTATAAAGAAACCAGAAACGGAATGTTAGGGGCAGATTATTCCTCTAAATTTTCTCCTTGGTTAGCTTTAGGATGTCTCTCGCCGCGCTATCTTTACGAAGAGGTAAAAGAATACGAAAGCCAGCGGGTGAAAAATAATTCTACTTATTGGTTAATCTTTGAATTATTGTGGCGAGATTATTTTCGTTTTGTAGCTCAAAAACACGGCGATCGCCTCTTTCATAAATCTGGCTTACAAGGGTTAAATGTTCCTTGGAAAGAAGACTGGGAACAATTTAAAAAATGGCAGGAAGGAAAAACCGGTTTTCCCCTCGTAGATGCCAATATGCGAGAGCTGGCAAAAACGGGTTTTATGTCGAACCGAGGGCGGCAGAATGTAGCTAGTTTTCTGACCAAAAATTTAGGGATAAATTGGCAAATAGGGGCCGAATGGTTCGAGTCTTTATTAATAGATTACGATGTCTGCAGTAATTGGGGAAATTGGAATTACACCGCCGGAGTGGGAAACGATGCCAGAGGATTTCGTTATTTTAATATTCCCAAACAGTCCCAAGATTACGATCGCCAGGGAAAATACGTCAAACATTGGTTGCCGGAGCTAGCAAAAGTCCCCGCTGCCAAAGTACATTTTCCCTGGAAATTATTACCAGTAGAACAAAGTCGCTTTCAGGTTAAATTGGGAGAAGATTATCCCGAACCGATGGTCAATTTGCAACAGTCGGTGAGGGAAAACGAACGAATTTATCATGGAACTTTTCGAGGTTCTGGTAAGGGTAAAAGACGGCGGTAGAACAGGAAAGATGGAACAGGCAAGATGCCTGTTCTACGGGTAACTAACATCAATTAGCCATTAGCCATTGTTCTGGTAAGGGTAAAAGACGGCGGTAGAACAGGAAAGATGGAACAGGCAAGAT
>CAZUCT010000236.1:5435-11325 GCA_964619285.1 uncultured bacterium
GTTCTGGTAAGGGTAAAAGACGGCGGTAGAACAGGAAAGATGGAACAGGCAAGATGCCTGTTCTACGGGTAACTAACATCAATTAGCAATTAGCCATTAGCAAAAATCGTTCAATTTTTGGTTGGCTTTACAATTGAGATGCCACCGATTTAACCGCTTTTACTGGAATCAAAATCTCAAAAGTCGTTCCCTCTCCAATGTCAGAAATACACTTAATCTGCCCCTTGTGTTTCTCGACCACAATTTGATGGGCAATTGACATTCCCAAACCCGTACCCTTACCCACAGGTTTAGTCGTAAAAAACGGGTCAAACAAGCGCTTAATTGTTGACTCGTTCATGCCAGGGCCGTTATCGGAAATCGAAATTAAAACCGCATCCCCAGTAGCTTCGCCTTCAGCTTTCTTCAATTCCGTCTCTATCAGAATAACCCCCGGTTTCTTTTGCTCTTCTAGGGCATCAATAGCATTAGCGATAACGTTCATAAACACCTGATTTAGCTGGCTGGCATAGCATTCTACTAAAGGCAATTCACCGTATTTTTTAACTATAGTAATTAGGGGACGTTCTCCATCCCCTTTGAGCTTGCTTTGCAAAATTAACAAGGTACTGTCAATGCCGGAGTGAAGATCTACCTCTTTCTTCTCAGATTCATCCAAACGAGAAAAATTGCGCATCGATACCACTAACTCCCGAATTCTATCCGTTCCTAGTTGCATTGATTTAAGAATTTCCGGCAAATCTTCCATCAAAAATTCTATGTCGTATTCCTCTACAAACTCTTGAATTTCTGCCCCAGGTTCGGGATAATGCTTGGCATAAAGTTGGAGCATTTGCAACAATCTTAAAACGTATTCATTGGTATGATGAAGGTTGCCGTAAATGAAATTAATCGGATTGTTAATTTCGTGAGCAATTCCCGCTACCATTTGACCGAGACCGGACATTTTTTCCGCTTGAATTAATTGAGTTTGGGTGTATTGCAAATCTCGCAAAATTTTTTCGAGTTGCAACGCCTTTTCTCTTTCTTGAATTTCTGAAAGTCGGAGGGCAGCCTCCGTTTGCTTTCGGTGGGTAATATCCCTGACGATCGCCAAAACTTCATCCCCACCGCAGGGCACATACCTAGCCTCGCAATGACACCAGTTTCCTTCAATTTGGAGGACATATTCCCCTATTTGCGGCTGCCTAGTTTCTAAGGTTTGTTTGAGATAATGGTTAGTCCAATAGGCCAAATCTATTGTAAATACTTCCTCGATAGTTTTGCCGATAAAATTCGAGGAAGGTCGCGGGTTTTTCCGATCTTTTGCCGGAAAATAATCGAGAAAAATTCCCTCTGAATTTAACCTAAACATTAAATCGGGAATTGCCGCTATCAAACTGCGATTTTTAATTTCGCTTTCTCGCAAGGCTTCTTCTACTTGCTTGCGATCTGTTATCTCAAATCTAATAGAGAAATATTGATAAGGCTTTCCCCCGCGCTTTAAAAAGGGCACGACGGTGGTATAAACCCAATAATAACTGCCATCTTTAGCCTTATTTTTGATTTCTCCTTGCCAAACTTTTCCCGCTTTAATTGTTTGCCAAAATTCCTGAAAAAACTCGGGTGGATGATAGCCAGAATTGACTATGCTATGGTTTTTTCCGATTAACTCTTGCCGACGGTATTTGGAGAGCTCGCAAAATTTGTCGTTGACATAATTAATAATACCTTGGGCATCTGCAATAGCAACGATCGCCGCTTTATCTACAGCAAGTTTAGTGTCTGATAACTCCTTGAGAGTTTTCTGCAAAGTTTCTTGGAGATAACTCCGATCTGCAATTGCCTGTTTGTATCCAGCTTGTTTTTTGTAATCAACGTGCTTTTCCAACAAGGCAATTACGATCTGCTGAAGCTCGCGATCGTTTTGAAATTGACTTTTAGGGAGGTCCATTACACTTGCTCCTGATTTTTGGTGTACTTTAACTGTCAACTGTCGGCAATTATCCTTGACAACGGTCTCTAGCCTACTGCATTTTTCCCTAAAATGTCTGTATCTTAGATTGCATTTCCCCTCATCTTAATATATTTTTAATATTTCTGACCGGAGAATTTAGCATAACTAATAACTAAGATTAATTAATTCAATCAAACCAAAATCAATCGTAATGGATGCAAGCTAACCCCCCAGGGGAAAGGACGCTCTTTGAGTAGCTCCCATTTTTCCTTGAAAACTTCTGCTTGCAGGTGATAATCTTGAGGGCTGCTAGGAGGCCGATGCAACTTCAAAAACAGGGTCATCCGGTGGGGAGTTTCGCTGGTGGCAGCCAGCCAGCAAGGGAAGATATTTTGACGGGGATCGCTGCTAGCGTTACCAGGATCGTCAACAAAAGTTATCTGATGGGCGCGAATGCCGACGTGGGAGAGAGACTCTGGAATCGCTTCTACAGTTTGAAGAGTGCATCCCCAGTCGATGGCCTCAATGCGATCGCTCCCCCCTGCTACGGCCCTGGAAAAGTTTTTGCAGCCGGTGAGTCGGGCCACGCTGAGGGTAGGAGGATGCTCGAAGATATTTTGTTTGACTCCCCGTGCGACTATTTTTCCGCCTTCGATGACTAACAAATTCTGGCAAACCCGATATGCTTCTTCGAGATTGTGGGTGACAAATAAAGTAACGCCTCGATAGTTAGCAATGTTAGCAATTAATAACTTTTCCAGACTGTCGCGCAAGTGAGTATCCAGAGCTGAAAGTGGCTCATCTAATAGCAATACTTCCGGTTGACTGGCAAAGGCTCTAGCTAAAGCTATCCGCTGTTGCTGCCCTCCGGAGAGTTGGTGGGGGTAGCGGTTGCCGCATCCGGGCAATTGTACTGCCTGCAGTTGCGCTTCTACTCGTTCGCTAATAGCTTTAACCGACAAACCTTTGGGCAAACCGAAAGCGATATTTTCGGCGACGGTGAAATGGGGGAAGAGGGCGTAGTTTTGAAATAAATAGCCGATTTTACGATCGCGACTGGGAAGGTTGATGCCTTTTTCCGAGTCGAACAAGATGCGATCGTTTAATACTATCCTACCGGATGTTGGGGTTTCCATGCCCGCGATGCTGCGCAAAGTCATGCTTTTCCCCGCCCCAGAAGCGCCTAACAATCCCACGGGGCGATCGCCCGCTTCAAACTTCACGTCCAATTCAAACTCTGAAAGAGGTTTTTGGATATCTACTAAGAGATTGGGGGTTGAGTTTCGCTCTGTTTGGGGAGGAGAAGAGCGATCGCTTTTGGCAATTTTAGTTCTCAAAGTGTTTAAGAAAAAACAGAATTTCAACTTTGTTCCTCGGCCGTTGCTTGTTAGCAATAGAGAGGCGAGGGTTAAAGCTTTTCTATACTTAATTTTTCTGGGGTTTTGCTGCCGATGAGATTCCGACCATAAATTAACTCCAGTTATTACCCCAATAGAAATCGCTAAAATTACTAATACCCAAGCTAAAGCCTCATCCATTTTGCCTGATTCCGAGGCAAAAAATATCGCAATAGGTATAGTTTGAGTTCTACCGGGAATGCTGCCGGCTAACATTAAAGTTGCTCCAAATTCCCCCAAAGACCTAGCAAAAGCTAACAAAGTTCCGGCAATAATTCCCGGTTTCGCTAAGGGCAGCATAATTCGCCAAAAAAGCGTCCATTCGGAGGCTCCCAAAGTTCGGGCGCAAGCGATTAAATTGCTATCTATTTGTTTGAACGCTCCCAAAGCCGTTTTATACATTAAAGGAAAAGCGACTACCACTGCCGCAATTACCGTTGCTTCCCAGGAGAAAATTACCGTAACTCCCATCGACATTAACAGTTTTCCCAAAGGACCGTTTCTGCCAAATAATAGCAATAATAAAAACCCTAATACCGTCGGCGGCAAGACAATTGGGGCGGTTAAGATAGCATCTATTAGACCTTTACTTTTGCCTCGATAACCGTACATCCAACGAGCGATCGCCACTCCAAAAAAAAAGGTAATAATTGTCGCCGCAGTCGCCGTTTTAATCGAAATCCAAGCCGGAGATAAATCTAAATTCATTGTTATTTATCCTTTGTTTGTAGAACAGGCATCTTGCCTGTTATTCGCTTATCTTAACAACACCTTCGCCATTTTCTTGTAGGTCGTGCGGACCTCCGTGGAACCCGACGTATTTGTTGGGTTCCACTTCGGTACGCACAACCTACGAATGGTATTTTTTGATTTTGGCGAAGGTATTGCTTAAGAAACCCGGTTTCTCAAACAATACCTTCGCCATTTTCTCGTAGGTTGTGCGGACCTCCGTGGAACTCAAGGATTTTGTTGGGTTCCACTTCGTTCCACCCAACCTACGAATGGTATTTTTTTATTTTGGCGAAGGTATTGCTTAAGAAACCCGGTTTCTCAAAGAAACCCGGTTTTTTGGTTTCATTATTAATTATTAATAGGGGTAAAACCGTATTTTTCAAAAACAGTCTTAGCATCGGAAGCAAACATAAAATTTATCAATTCTTTAGCAGCTTCAAGATTTTTAGTTCCTTCAATTGCCGCGATGGGATAAACTATGGGCGAGTGGGTATTGTCCGCCGCAGTTTCTACTATAGTTACTGCATCGGAAATATTAGCATCCGTCCGATAAACAATGCCCGCATCCACGTTACCCGTAGCCACATAACTTAATACTTGACGCACGTCTTTTGCATAGACAATTTTGGCTTCGATCTCCTCAAATATGCCTACATTAGTTAAGACTTCTTTAGCATATTTTCCCGCCGGCGCGCTTTCCGGTTCCCCGATAGAAAATTGCTGATAATTTGCGGTACTTAAATCTTGAAAGCTATTAATAGAAGCTGGATTTTCTTGAGGAACGATTAAGACCATCAGATTTTTCAGCAAATCCCGGCGTGTTTCTTCTACGATTAACCCTTTTTCTTGTAAAGTATTAACGTGTCCCGGTGCTGCGGAAATAAAAACATCCACAGGCGCTCCCCGTTCGATTTGTTGTCTGAGAGAACCGGAAGAAGCTAAGTTTAAAGTAAGAGAAATATTAGGATTTTGCTCTTCGTAAATAGTCTCAATATTTTCCATCGCATCTTTAAGACTTGCCGCTGCCGATAGAGTTAGCTCTATGGACTCCGAGTCATTGGCCCCTGGACCGCAACTGACAGTTAAGATTAGAGAAACCAAAAGCAAAAACAGCCCCGGGGACCATTTTTTTCGATTGATGTAATTCCTCATAATTTTTTTAGATTATGATTGACAAGTTATGGTTTACCTATTACTATTTGCAGAGTAACTGCTTAGTAAATTAGGAAGCATCTATGAAAATCAGCGCTCGTAACGCCCTCAAAGGCACCGTGAAAAAAGTAGTCATGGGTGCAGTCAGTGCCGAGATTACTCTAGAAGTAGCCCCCGGTGTCGAGGTGGTTTCGGTTATAACCAAATCCTCCGCTGACAGCTTGGGTTTGGCTGAAGGCAAGGAAGCTTACGCCGTCGTTAAAGCAACCGATGTAATCGTTGCTACAGATTAATCAAGCAATTGTTAACTAGAGAATCGAGTATTCTCAGAAAGTGCGGTTTTGCGTCAGAAACCCGGTTTTTTCAAAAAACCGGGTTTCACAGGCCGATTCTCTAGCTAAGACCAGAATTAAATAAAGGATAAAAGCAGGAGATTTTATCTCCTTTTTTTATCCATTTTATTCCTTGTTGTTGGCTCTATTTTTTAGCATTGCATTTTTTAGCAAAGGAATCTCGGATGCAGGTCAGCTTCAAGCTGATTTGCTCCCGGAATCGGTCAATAAAAAACTGTTTCTGGAGTATGGCCCGCTTTTTTTCCTTTAATTAGTTCTATGTTTAACTTTGACACTCTGCGGGTTAAAACCACGCAGATTCTCCAGGTCGCGCCTGAAAG
>CAZUCT010000237.1:0-11300 GCA_964619285.1 uncultured bacterium
TTAATTGGTGAGGTCCAATTTTTGTGCGCAATTTGCGCACATTTTGGGGGCCTTATGTTCCCATTTTTTGACATTCCCTCAATGACAATTGTCCTGAAATATTACCGTAGAACAGGCATCTTGCCTGTTACTGGGAGCTAAATTGCCAATTAACAATTAGCAATTAACAATTAACAATTAGCAATTAACAATTAACAATTAGCAATTAGCAATTAGCAATTAACAATTAACAATTAGCAATTAACAATTAACAATTAACAATTAACAATTAACAATTAACAAATAAACCTTAATCTACCAGACGATTTTCTATAGCGAGACGGACTAATTCGGAACGGTTATTAGTATCAGTTTTTCTCAACAAATTGCTGACGTATTTTTCAATAGTGCGGGGGCTGAGGTGAAGGCGATCGCCTATTTTAGCATTAGACAAACCGTCTGTCAAGAGGTTTAATACTTCTTGTTCTCGCTGAGTAAAACTGAAAGAATCGGCCACAGAAGTTCTCGAAGTAGAGCGGCCAACTAACAGCTCGGTTGATTCTGGAGGGGAAGAAAGAGAATTTTGCTGAGAGTCTCGATCGGGGGTAGGTTCAACTGGGGACTGATTGGGAAGAGAAGTAGTCTGGGCGAAGTGAGCGTATCTCTCCAACAAAGAACGAATAACGGCCCCTAATTCTTCCAACTCGAAAGGCTTAGGCAAATAATTATCGCAGCCCAACTGATAACCGCGAATGCGTTCTTGGGTACTGGTTCGGGCGGTTAAAAAAATGACGGGCAAGAGGCGGAACTCGGGCCGAACGCGAACTCGACGCACCAATTCGTAACCGTCCATTTCGGGCATGGCAATATCGGTAACGATGAGATGGGGTTGATATTGTTGCACCAAAGCCAGGGCTTGCTGGCCGTTTTCGGCAACAATTACCGAATAGCCCAACATTTCCAGGTAATCGCTCACCGACAAGCGAGTTCCCAGATCGTCATCAGCAATAAGAATAGTTAAAGGCATAGAAGCAACAGGATAGGGAGAACGATCGCGAGCTGGGGGCAAGTAATTTCCTCGCCCCCAAAGCTCAAACCTTTATTACTGATAGCTTACTGATAAACTCGAAGGTTGTCCGAGATTGCCTCGTACAACTACTCCTCGATGGTTAGCTGCCAAATGGCGTAGAATTTTGTAAATGGTTTCGATTTGGTCTGATGCCCCGGCTTTTTCTGCTAAAGCTTCTAAGGACAAAGGATTTCCTTCTTTAACCAAAACATCTACCACTTTGCGCTGCAAATCTAAAACGGTGGCTGCCGCCTTCTTACCGGCTTCGACGCCTGGTTGGTGGTAAGCGTTGATGTTGACCAAAGAGGCATAGAAACCTACGGCGCGATCGTACAGAGCAATTAAAGCTCCAACAGTTCTGGCATTAACTCGTGGAATAGTAACGGTAATGGAATCTCGCTGATTTTCATAAAGGGCCTGTCGGGTGCCCAATAAAAAACCTGATAAATAATCTCCGGCGGTAACTCCTTTATCTATTTCTGGGGAGTTGCCTTGACGGTCTTCGAGAACTTCAATAAAGGTAAGGAAGAAATTGGGTACTCCATCGCGCAACTGCTGAACGTAAGCGTGTTGGTCGGTAGAGCCCTTATTGCCGTAAACGGCGATACCTTGATTGACAATATTTCCATCTAAGTCTTTTTCCTTGCCCAAAGACTCCATGACTAATTGTTGGAGGTAACGACTGAAAAGTAACAGGCTGTCTTTATAGGGCAGAACTACCATATCTTTTTCGCCCCGTCCGTTGCAGGCATTGTACCAGCTTAGAGCTAATAAAGCGGCGGGGTTGCCTTTAAGGCTATGCTGGCGGGTTGCTTCGTCCATTTCTTTGGCTCCTTGCAACATGGCCCTAATGTCTATGCCTTGGAGTGCGGCGGGCAAGAGTCCGACGCCGGACATTTCGGAGGTTCGTCCTCCCACCCAGTCGGACATGGGGAAGGTTGCCAACCAACCTTCGGATTTTGCTTGGTTGTAGAGTTTGCTGTCTTGACCGGTGGTGGCGACGGCGTGTTTGCTAAAGTCTAAGTTTTGAGAGTCGTAGGCTGCTTTGACTTCGATCGCGCCGTTGCGAGGTTCTGGGGTAGTTCCAGATTTAGAGGTGACTATGACTAGGGTCCGAGCTAGTCCGTTTTTTAATTCTCTCAAGATTCGATCTATGCCGGCGGGGTCGGTGTTGTCGATAAAGTGAATTTCCATTGGTGGGGAATCTGTTCCCAGGGCCTGGGCGACAAATTGAGGACCAAGGGCAGAACCGCCGATGCCGATGCAGAGAATGTCGGTAAATTTGCTGGCTTGGGGGGGTTTGATTTCTCCGCTGTGGACTTTTTTGGCGAAGGTTTCGATTTGTTCGAGGGGTTCGAGGATTTCTTGTTTGATTTCTGGGGTGGGGGCGAGGTCGGGGTTTCTCAACCAGTAATGTCCCACCATTCGGTTTTCGTCTGGGTTGGCGATCGCCCCTGCTTCTAAGGCTTCCATGTCTTTGAAAGCTTTTTCAAATTTGGGCTGTATTTCCTCCACAAAGGCTTCGTCGAATCTCATGCGACTGATGTCGAGGTAAAATTCTAGTCCTTGGTGGTAATATAACCAGTTTTGGTAGCGTTGCCAGAGTGCTGCTGCGTCCATAGAATGTTTGTAATTGTAATTGTTTTTAGCTTCATTTTGGTCTATAGCGTGTAGTTTATCGAACTAGATGTCCGGTTTTGGCAAAATACGGAGAAATTTAATAATTTGACCGGTGACTTCGATGCCGATGGTGTAGTTTTCGACTGTAAATCGGTAAAAGATGGCGCTGGAACCCAAGGGTCGCAATTCTGGTAGTTCTTGTATGTAGTTGATTTTGGTAAATTTATTGAATACAAATTCATAGATCTGCTGATAGGCAGCAGGTTCAATGGCTCTGAGGTCTTTGAGAAAAGATCGAGCATAACGCACTTCTAGGCTCACTATTAAATAAGATTTTTTGGCTACATGACATCTGCCCAAATATTTTAGTTTAGGGGTTGTCGTAATAAAAGTACAGTATTTGTTCTGCTTCTTCGCGGGTTAGGGCGTCGCCGGGTCGTTGGGTTTTTTTGGCCTTTTCTATGGCTTTGAGCATGAGGTTGTCGCAATGAAAGTTTTCTAGATACTCCCAGGCTGTTTCTAGTTCTTTTTCTGACATTCTGTCTATTAAACGATGGAGTTTGTTTCTAATCAGGTTCATAGGTGATGGCTAATGAGTAATTTTGCTGGCGGTAATTATTACTTAAAGTTTTTTTAATTTATTTTGGTCGCTACTGTTTTAGCAAAGTTTTTTTAGTTTTTTCAATGTGCATCCCAAAAAGGGATGCTTTTTATTTTACTAGCTGCTGAAGTGGCGTTGAAAGCGAGGGTCGAGATGATGTTTCTTTTGGGAGTTACAGGGACTACATAGGGTTTGTAGGTTACTTATGTCGTTGGTTCCTCCTAGTGCTAGGGGGATAATATGGTCGATGGTTAGTTCGGTTTCCGTACCGGTTTTGCCGCAACTTTGACATTGGTGGCGATCGCGTTGGAAAACATATTTTCTTACTTCTGGGGGGATTTTAATTCTGGGGGTTTTTTTGTTCATTTTAATTTTCTTTTTATTTTACAATTCAATCAAACATTTAGTTCGATTAAATAAATCCATTATAAGTCTTTTACTAACGGGTCGATTAGTTCTTCTGGTATGCGATTGCGTTGGATGTAGCTATTAATTTCTGCTTGATAATCGCTGTAATAACTTAAAGCATCAAAAACTTGTGCCAGGGTTAAATGTGGCAAGCGGTTGGGAATTTCTTCTGGGGATATTCCCAGTCGCCAGATTTCAACGATCGCTCTTACTGGAGTGCGGGTTCCTTGAATTATTGGTTCGCCACTGAGAATGCGATCGTCTTTGACTATATAACAATGTTTTGTTGCTAGGAGCATTTTCTAGGGAGCTCTTTTTAAGGGGGCATTTTGGTTCTAAAATACGTTTGATGTAAATTTTAGCAGAAAATACTGATGTCTAACGAGTCTAATTCTGAGGTTTCTTCTACTACTGGGGCGGATGCTGTTGATGTGGCGATCGCTCGGGGTATCGATTTTGATGGTTCTCCTATTCCTGGGGCTAAGTTGGAACTTTATAACAAGGTTATGGGTTTGGAAGCGGGACGGCAGCGCAGCGGTGTTTCTAATACGATGCGTTCTCGAATTGTGCGTATCGGTGCGAAACATATCGCCAAAGACGAGCTGAACCAAATGTTAATTGATGCTGATTTTGCGCCGTTGAAGGATAAGGAGGTTGCTTTTTATTACGGTGGTAAATAGTTAGCAGTTAGTTAGTTATTTAAGAAACCCGGTTTTTTTAAAAAACCGGGTTTCTGAGTTTTTTAAGGGTTTTTGATTTTTGGAAAAACCGGGTTTCTGAGTTTTGGTTATAATTAGGAAGATGAATTGAGGATTAATTATGAACGTTTTAACAAGTTATCCAGCTAAAAGTAATGAGGCGATCGCGATTAAAATTTACGATATTCTGGGAGACCCCGGTCCTCTGGCAGAACATCAAGGTCGGCAAATCTCCGAGTTGATAGCTGAAGGGTTAAATTCGGATAAAAAGGTGGTTCTTTCCTTTAAAAATCTGGGCGGACTTACTTGGTCTTTCGTTAAAGGAGCAATTGCTAAATTGTACGAGTCTTTTCCCGAAGAAAAAATCGAATCTAGCATCAATTTAATCGACATTCCTCCAGAGGAAGCCGAGTTTATCGAGGAGGTGATAGAAACTAAGAAAGAGTATATGAAAAATCCCGAAAAATTCAAAAAACCCATGAGCGATGAAAGGTTAAAAGAGCTTCGGGAAAAGGAACCATCCAATCCTTTTTTCCAGATAGCGGGTATGTTTAAAGATGACCCTGATTTTGATGAGTTTTTGGCAGAAATTGAGAAGTATCGTCGCGAAATTGATGCAGAACAAGAAGCTTATTACAGTCAATTTGATGAGGAGGAATAAAAAAATTGGTACTGAGAATACTTGATACGGACCACGTGTCGCTTTTAGAAAGAAATGAACCTTTGGTTGTGGAACAATTTAGACAATTTAATCCAGCAACATTGGCGATAACTGTGGTGACTTTTGAGGAACAAATCCAAGGTCGTTTGAGTATGATTAATAAAGCTAATTCAGACGATAAAATCATAGCTGCTTACAGCAAATTACAAGCAACTGCGGAGTTTCTTAAGCAGTTTAATTTGATTGGTTTTGATGGGGATGCTTGCGGTTGTTTTAACGATTTTAGAAGGCAAAAAGTCCGGGTTGGAACTCAGGATTTGCGAATTGCTGCTATTGCTTTTTCTCGGAATGCTGTGGTTGTTACTCGCAATAGTCGAGATTTTTCTAAGGTACCTGGTTTGATATTGGAGGATTGGACGGTGGTTTAATTAGTATTAAGAAACCAGGTTTTTTGAAAAAACCTGGTTTCTGAGTTGTTGATAAAAAACGGGTGTTTGGGTTATAATTAAGAAGATGAATTGAGGATTAATTATGAACGTTTTAACAAGTTATCCAGCTAAAAGTAATGAGGCGATCGCGATTAACATTTACGATATTATCGGCGAGTCAAGGGCCTTAGCGGAATATCAAGGCCAAAAAATCTCGGAGTTAATAGTTGAAGGGTTAAACTCGGATAAAAAGGTGATTCTTTCGTTCAAAAACCTAGACCGACTTACTTGGTCTTTCGTTAAAGGAGCGATTTCCGATCTATACGAATCTTTTCCCGAGGAAAAAATTGAATCTAGCATTAGTTTGGTGGATATTCCTCCAGAGGAAGTTGAGTTTATTGAGGAAGTTGTGGAAACTAAAAAGCGGTATATGGAAGACCCCGAACAGTTTAACAAACCTATGAGCGATGAAGAGTTAGAACGACTGCGAAAAAAAGAGCCATCAAATCCTTTTTTCCAGATAGCGGGTATGTTTAAAGATGACCCTGATTTTGATGAGATGCTGGCATATATAGAGCAGTATCGTCGCGAATTGGATGCGGAACAAGAGGCTTATTACAGTCAATTTGATGAGGAGGAATAAAAAAATTGGTACTGAGGATACTTGATACGGACCACTTATCGCTTTTAGAAAGAAATCAACCGTTGGTTTTAGCAAAATTTAGAAGTTTAGAACCAGAAACAATGGCGATAACTGTGGTGACTTTCGAGGAACGAATGCGGGGTCGTTTGAATTCGATTAGGCAGGCTAATTCTGATGATAAAATCATAGCTGCTTACAGCAAATTACAAGCTACTTCGGAGTTTCTAAAACGGTTTAATTTGATTGGTTTTGATGGGGATGCTTGCGGTTGTTTTAACGATTTTAGAAGGCAAAAAGTCCGGGTTGGAACTCAGGATTTGCGAATTGCTGCTATTGCTTTTTCTCGGAATGCGGTGGTTGTTACTCGCAATACTAGGGATTTTTCTAAGGTGCCGGGTTTGATATTGGAGGATTGGACGGTGGTTTAATTAGTATTAAGAAACCCGGTTTTTTCAAAAAACCGGGTTTCTGAGTTTTTGGGAAAAAATCTGGTTTCTGGTATGTTGTATTGTTGGGGCGATGCCAAATAAAAATAGATTTACCAAATTAGCTGCACTGGATAATTAGTAAATCTAGAATCAACGCTCACTAAGACAACATTTTCCACAATTGCTTGAGAAATTAATAAGCGATCGAATGGATCTTTATGATGGAAAGGCAAGCTATCTAAGGCTAACACATGGTCGATTGTAACTGGTAAGAATTGAAGATTATTTTCTTGTCGCTGACTGTCAATAATTTCTGGTAAAGGTCGATTTAGTTGTAGCTTACCTAGTTGGAGTTTTATCTGCATTTCCCAGATGCTTACAACACTTAAAATTAAAGTATTGTCTGGATTTTGACACGAGGCAAGAGCAGTTTTAGAAAGCTTCGCAGGGTCGCTATCTCACCAAATAAATGTATGTGTATCTAGGAGTACTTTCATTATTTTCCCATCCAAAATTCTTCTGGTAATGGTTCGTCAAAATCTTCGGTTGTTAATATCGATCCTGGGTGTAATCCCGGCTGGCGGAGGGGAGTTTTTGGGGGAGAAATAGCTATGATTTTAGCTACTTGAGTTTCCCCTTCGCTGAGGATTATTTCTGTTCCTTCTCGTACTAATGAGAGTAATTCTTTGAGGTTGGTTTGGGTTTCGGCAATGTCGATGGTTTTGGTTTGCATTTTCGATTTGTCCTCCACAGGTTAGGTGGTTGTTTAATATTATAGGTTATTTTTGGGGCGATCGCCTCACGATTAAGAAACCCTGTTTTTCCAAAAAACCGGGTTTCTGAGTTTTGGAAAAAAACCGGGTTTCTGGTATGTTGTATTGTTGGGGCGATGCTCAATAAAAATAGATTTGTAGGGGCAAAGCATTGGGGCGGTTAACTTGTTAATAAAGCATAAATATGAGATTCCGAATGCTTTGCCCCTCGCCCCACTAGGAATTATCTTGATTAAGTTCTCTGCGCAAGTCGTCTAACGAGTCTGGGTCGCTTATTTTTTGCTCTTCTTCTGGTTCCACATAAAATTCTACACTAAATTTAACTTTGATTTTTCCTTTTTTCCACTTATTAGAACCGAGATTAAGGATTTCGCAATCTATGCCTTCGTCCAACCATTGCTGCTTATGAAAAGAGGGAGGTAAAGATACTCTTTGCGACCTTAATTCTGAATGAATAGAAGAGCTCACACCTTGATTAAACGAATTGTTAAGAGCTCTCTTGAAGACACCAGCTTTATAAGTAGTATTTCCAAAAGACAAAACATCATCATCGTTGCATTCTAATGGTTTTAAGTTATCTTCCATTGTCAACCTCCAAGGATTAAATTTTTCATCTTTAGCATCATAACATAAACCTAAAATATTTGTACTGACGAGGGATTGTATTAAACAGCGAGAATTAAGAAACCCGGTTTTTTGAAAAAACCGGGTTTCTGGTTAGCGAATAAATCTCGCCGCTGAAAAGAAAAATTGAACCTCAATATCCCTACTGATTTAATTCCTTGCGTAAATCATCTAAAGACTCAAAGTCGCTATCTTCTAATTCAACATTTTGAGATTCTGCTGCTGCTTCTTCTTTTATTTCTTCTGGTTCGTTGAGGCAAAACTCCACAGTCATTTTTACTCGAACTTTACCTTTTTGCCAACCTTTAGCACCAAATTTCATAACCTCGCAATCTGCACCTTCATTAAATAAATCACTCTTCTTTTCTCGGGAAACAGCAAGCCTTCTTTGAACAGCAGCTCTAAACTGTTCTGTTGTCATAGGAATAGAATCAAAACCGTTGTTGTTCAAGTTTAATTCTCTGCCCAAACTATCGTATGCTACTCGCATAATTTCTTGCTCGTCCAAAACTGCAAATTCCTCGCTCATTTCAATCCTCTAATTTGTAAATTGTCAAAAACCCTAACACAAAACACAAACCACGTCAACAGGTGCGCTTCCGCCAAAAAACAGGAAAAAACGCACCCCAAAACCAAAGCTTAAACCTCTACAATTTCCTCCGACTCCTCAACAGCAACCTCCACAGAATCCTCCCCAACAACTAACAAATCCGACACCGCAACAACCGGCAACTGGCACTCATACAACTGCATCGCCGACAAACATTTGTTAACCCCAGAAACCGCCTTATTGTACTCCTCAATCTTCGCCTCAACCAACATTTGCAAGCGCTCGTTTGCCTCAATTTTCTCCGCCGCTTCCTTCTCCAAACTTTTCTCTAAATATGCCCGCGCTTGATTGTATTGCTGCATAATTTCATCCGCCTGTTTGTCCGCCATTGGTAACAAATGAGTCTTCATCGTTTGATTAATTGTTTGGCGAAAAGTTCGCCGAATCGTATTAGAAACCTTTGGCTCAAAATCCAACTTTAACAACTGCCGAATCGCCGGTTCCGCATCCACCATACTGCTACAATCGTAACCCTGGGCAGTCTGTAATAAAGTTTGCCGGAATTGATAAATCGAAAAAGTTCCCTCATCATAAAAACGCGGACTTTCTCGCACAAAGCGATCGCATTCTATCTTCGCAGCGCTAACCAAAGCGATCGTAACCTCCCGCTTGATAACCTGCAAATTTGCCTCCAAACCCCCATCATTTCCCAACAAACGATACAATTGTTTGTAATAATCCGACTTGCGCACCCTGTCAATTAAACCCTGGAAAAAACTCCCCACAACCGACTCCGTTGACTCCACCAAAATATCCTCCAATTGATTCGCCAACTCGTACAAACCCTCCACCAAAACTGCCAATAAAGGCGCCGTTGCATTGCGAGGATGACTCATAGTGGCGCGACTGTAAGCAGACTCCACAGAAAAGCTATCTAACAGCTCGTCCAAACGGCGAATCATCCGCGATTGAAGTTGCTTGAAATCTTCCTCGAAACCATCGCATTTGTTAGTAACTAATAAATTCACCTCCAAAGCAAGATGACTGCGAAAATCTTCCCCCACTTCCTGCAATTCTTGGTTCAACATTAACAACTCTTTCGCCTTCATTCCCTCAATCTCTCGCGGTTGACTCGCCAAATCTCGCTGAGTTGCTAAATAATGTTTGCGCAATTGAATGCAGACATCCTGCAAATCGTCCGCCAAATTAGCAAACAATTGGGGCCGTTTCTCCTCAGTTAAATAACGAGTAATTCCCTCCCGAAACTCCTCGATACCGCTATCCTTAATTAACTGTTCGATTAACGGTTTGCCCCAGTCCGCTAAATTGCGCGTATAATTCTCGTTGGGCGACTCGAAACTATTAACGCTAACTCGGAAATTACTGGGAAGTTTCCCAGAAGTGCAATACTTGTTAAAATCATAGACAAATTGGGGCGTTTCTTCAGCGCCATCCAACCCTTTTACGCTTTCCGCAAAAATGCTATCCAAACCAAAGCGATCGCGCCCCGTAGTTCCCTTAATCGAACTTCCGTAAAAACCCAACAAACCGCTAGTTTTATAAACCCGGTTCGTCTCCGCAAAATCGGAATTAATCAAATTTTCCAACCGCTGCCGCAATTGGGAATTGTACCAACTTTCATCAACCCGATTAAAGACGTAAAAAACGCGATCGCGAATCCCAGGATTAGTCCGCATTTTTTCCAACAACTCCGTTTCTTCGGTAGTCATTTCTCCCGCCGCCGCCGCTTTTAAAACACAAACCACCGCCGAAGTATCTGGATGTTCGATTTTCTCATAAGTTAACTGCGCGTCTTTCTCCACCGGCGCATCAATTCCCGGAGTGTCGATAATCACATTTCCATCCTCTAATAAAGGATGACCGCAATAATACTCAACCCGCTTCAAAACCGCGCTATTGCTACCGCGCCGCGCATAACCCGCCGCTTCCTTGAGATTAGAAAAATCGAATTGTTCCATCGAATAAGTCGCATTATTCAGCTGATTAATTCGTTCCTTATTAGACTCAAAACCATCCACCAATAACTTCAAAGCTTTAGCTTGTTTTGCCCGTTCCGATTTATTTTCTCCCCCCTCCTTTTGGATAATTGCCGCGCATTGTTGGCGGATAAGTTCGACTACTTCTGGTTGGTTAATTCCTATCTTGCCATCCAAACCGAGACGCTGCCGCAAAATTGAGACTTGTTCTTGAATTTCTGCCTCGCTTAAAAAGGTTAAAACAACCTTTTCTTTATTAGGTTCGGCGTATTCAATATAACATTCAGTTCCAGTGGCGTGACCTTCAGCGCTGTAGAGCAATTCTCGCTCTAAAAGCGCGTTAATTAACATCGATTTTCCCGCGCTAAAAGCACCAGCAAAAACTATCTCGAACTTGGGAGAAATTGCCTTATTTAAAGAAGCGCGAACCGAGGTCAAATCTTGTTGTCGCAAATACGGTTCTTGGTGGAACAATTCTAATAAAGTCTCTACATTTTTTTCGAGGTTTTCGCATTGTGGTGGTGTTTGATTCATGGAAGTATAATTCTCCTATTTTTGACTGGATGATGGGATTGTTAAATTACCCCATTTAAGTAATTACAACAGTATTATTTATCCCGATTTCGGAAATAGATAATTAATTGTTGGTTTATCCGAGTATAGCATCTTCGGTTTATACAAGTTTGTTTTCGATAAACTTTTATGAATTTTTATTAAAAATTGAAAAATAATTTGCAATAAAAGCAGGAAAAAGCCCCCCAGGTCGTTTCGCGTTAGGAGTCGCGCAAAAATAAACTACCAGATGAAGGAAAATCGTAGGT
>CAZUCT010000238.1:0-11280 GCA_964619285.1 uncultured bacterium
GTATCACTTAAGTCAAGACCGCGCAAGACTATCCCGTAAAATGTTCTTTCTCCTGCCGCATAACGCCTTAGAAACTCTTCAGCAGTTATAACTCGGTCGGGGTCGTTTTCAATCCGACCATCTGGCATTATAGTATTGCAAAAAAGAGCATTTTTGAGGTTAGTATTTGTCAGATCGGCATCAGTTAGGTTGACATCAGTTAAGTTCGCATCAGTCAAATTAGCATCAGTTAGGTTGGCATCAGTCAAATTAGCACCAGTTAAGTTCGCGAATTTCAAAATTGCGTTAGCCAAATTGGCATTTACTAGGTTAGCATAACTCAGATTAGCTCGCGCCAAGTTGCTATCTCTGAAGTTTGCACCAGTTAAATTTGCGTTAGTTAAAATAACACTTGCCAGATGACAACCATTAAGATTGGTTCTACTAAAATTAGCATTGCTTAAGTCGCTGCGAGTCATATAAGCATAACTTAGGCAGGCATCGCTCAGATCGATGTCGCTCAAGTCCGCATCGCTTAGGTAAACTTTTGTTAGATCGAATCCGACAAAGTTTCTTTCTCCTACAGCGTATCTTTGAAATAATTCTTGTCTGTTCATAAGTACCTCTGAAAATACAAAACAAAATAAACTGGTCGAATAAGGAGCATTCGCTCTTCTTTATCGTTTCTTTATTCCAACCAATCGGGTCCAATTAATACATATCCATCCTCAAGAATTGTCTTGTGAAAGAAAGCTCCAATCCCAGGATGCCAGTTCTTAGCACCTTTGAAATTAGAGACTACCAAGATAGCATTTTCCGTTCCAAATCCCATACACTCTGCTTCCTCAAACTCAGCACCACTGAGAACAGCTTCAGTGGCATCAGCATATATGAGGTCTGCCCCAGTCAAATCTGCCCCAGTCAAATCTGCACCTATCAAATTCGCGTAACTGAGGTCGGCGTAACTGAGGTCGCTACCGAGCATCTTTGCATCCATCAAATTCGCGTAACTGAGGTCGGCACAACTTAACTTACTCAGAACCATCTTGACCCCCTTTAAATTGGCATAACTAAGATTGGCTCCTCTAAAATCCACAGCACCTAAATCGGCTTCAAACAAGTCGATTTCACTCAGGTCTGCTTCGTACAGAGATTGACCCGTAAATCTAATTCTCGCAAAATTTCTCTCGCCTGCGGCATACCGCCTCAGCAACTCTTCTGCATCTATAGAAATTTTCTCTGCGGCATTACACACAATTGCGGGATTGAGATTGGCATCAGTTAGATTAACCCCTTCCAATTCTGTCTCTTCTAGATCGACATAGCTGAAATCCGCACCAATTAAGGTGACATCAGCTAAACGAGAATTGTACATAGTCGCTCTTCTGAGGTTAGCATCATTAAAGTTGACTCGTTCCAAAATCGTATTAGTGAAATTTGCTTCTCTGAGGTTAGTACCACTGAAGTTCGTATCAGCGATATGGCAATTACTAAAATCTGCTTCTCTGAGATCGGCAATGCTGAAGTTCGCTTGAGTTATAACGCAACTGCTGAAATCTGCTCCTCGTGCATCAGTCTGACTCAGGTCAGTTCCTACCAAAACAGTCTCAGCTAGGTTAGCTTTATACAGACAAGCACCACTAAGAATGGCATCGCTCAAATCGGCTCCTCTTAAATTTGCTCTCAATTCTAATTCTACTGGACTCAAGCGAGCATTTCGTAAGTTAGCACCCCTAAGATTAGCCTCAACTAAGGTAGCCATTTCTAAATTAGCCATTTCTAAGTTGGTCTGGCTTAGGTTAGCACCGTCCAACCGAATAGCTCTTAAAAAACCCTTTCTCAGATTTGCCTCGCTTAAGTCAGCACCAGTCAAGTTAGCGTATTGCAGTTTGCCACTTGTTCTGTCAGCCCTCAAAAGATCGAGTTGCTGAAAATCTCTTTCCCCACAAGCGTAGCGTAACCGTAATTCTTCTGCTGGTTTCATAATTTGATAACAAGTCAATAATTTTTTGTCTCTGAATAGTCTAGCAAAAATTCTGTGCCATTTTCTCAAAAATTGTCATTACTCCCACAGGTAAGGTCCGCGTGCAAACTCTCCATCAGGAAAGATTGTTTTGCAAATCAAAGCTCCCCTGCCGATGCAACAATTTTTAGCGCCTTTGAAGTTGGTAGCAACTAAGATTGCCCCATCAAGTTTACATTCGAGAAGCTCGGCTTCTTCTAAGTCCGCACCAGTGAGAATAGCTCCTCTAAGATCGGCGTAACTAAGGTTGGCATTTGTCAAGTCTGCACCGCTGAGATCGATTTCCTTCAAGTTAGCGTAGCTGAGAATTGCTCCCTTGAGGTTATTGCCTAGCATTTTCGCCTTACTCAAGTTGACACGAGTGAGATTTGTTCTTTCCAGCTCGCTCGGACCTGTGAGGTCGGCTTCGGATAAATCTATCTCTGTTAGGTTGGCTTCGCTCAGATGCGCATATAAGCTAATGCTAGTAAAATCCCTTTCTCCTGCGGCATATCGTCTAAGCAATTCTTTGTATTCGAGCCATTTCTTCATTTGCTTCATAATTGTTCTGTTATGTTTGAATTTTATATAAAACCTAAAATTTTTTTCCAGTATCGCTTTTTTAACGACGTTCAATTTCTTACTTCAATCTGGCATAATCGTCTCACCCTCAACGACTGCACCACTGAAATCTGCATGACTTAAATTGGCGTTGTCAAGGTTGACTTCTTCTAAAATAGCCCCCCTTAACTTAGCATGACTCAGATTGGCTCCCTTAAGAGAAATCTGATGAAATGTAGCACCGCTGAGATCTGCTCCTTCAAAGTTAACCCCATTTAATTCGGCTTCCGCAAATGCAGCCCCTCTCAAGGAGGCACCAGTGAAGTCAGCGTCACAGAGCGTAGCTTCTATGAAGTTAGCTCCCACCAAATAAGCACCCTTAAAGCACGCACCTCGTAAATCTCTTTCGAGCAAATTAATGCCGGGTAACTGAAATCCACTAAATTCCCAATTTCCTGCCTGATATCGCTTCGTAAATTCAGTAAAATCCCTAACTATTCGATCGCTCATGTACTTTCTCCTTCATCCTAGTTGTTATAAAAATCCGATTTTTTGGCTCAACAATTATTGCTTTTAATAGTACCATCGGGCATTATCGTTTGATGAAAAATAACTCCCGTCAAGTCAGCATCGATGGCTGCGCCGCTGAAATCCGCATAACTCAAATCGGCATTCGCGAGAATAACTTTTTCTAAAATAGCACCCCTTAACTTCGCATAACTGAGATTTGCTCCTTTAAGATAAATCCGAATCAACTTGACACCGTTTAAATTGGCAGCCTCTAAATTAGCCCCGTCGAATCGAACTTCCTCAAACACCGCTCCTCTTAGATTGGCAGAAATGAATTCTGTACCACGAAGATTAGTGCCAAAAAAGCAAGCTCCTGGAAGATGGGAGTAGTTAAACCGGGCTCGTTCGAGATTTTTATAGGGACAAACCAGCCCCGATAGCTGAAATCGAACAAACTCCCAAACACCATCCTCATAGCGCTTGCCAAATTCAGCTTTATTCTTAAATATGGCAGAACTCATCTATTTTCTCCTTAAACGGTTTTTTTCAATCTGATTATAGCAAAGATTCGGTTTGATGTTTAACAAAAGTAGCTAATGAAACCTGAAGTATTCTGAAACAATATTATTCTACGTTCTGGTAGTTCAATAGCTTCAATAATCTCTCCGTCCACTGTTTCTTTTAATTGATGAGTTTCTGGATTTATGATATAGCCTTGTCCTCCAGAAATTATGATGAGGTCTATTCGATTGGGATGTTGGTAAACACCACAAAATTCAGACTTGCCTGGTTCAAAACAACCGATCCACTCTTCACCCAAATCTGAGAAAATTTCAACTACCAATCCTTCTTGATTTGTTTTTCTATCGGTGACGTAAAACCGTTCAGGGTAAAAATGTAGAGGAATGTCGAGTAAAATTCTAAAATTTTCCAGTACATATCTTTCTGAATTTTCATCCCACCTCAATCTGGAGCGTTTGATTTTTAGCCATTCCCACACGGCAGTTGGATTAGCAAGAGCATCAAAACCTTTTGGCATTGGCAAAAGAACATTGAGAACCCAGGCAAGTTGACGTATAGAGCCTCTTCCACTAGGAATTCCGGTCAAGATATCTTCTGCAACATCTAATTTTCCAAAAGTAAAAAGTCCTGCACTAAATACAAACAAGCTTACTTTTACACTTTTTATTGTTGGTTTGGATGCATTCTGATTCTGTAGTTGCGATAATTTTTCTTTAGACTCATTGTAAAGATTTTCCAAAATGGTATGTAAGGCAATATCAGAATTCAAAGTGGAACGGGAAACCGCTTGACCCCCTACAAATTTTATCTGCGATCGAACCATTTCCCTATAGCGTGCTGCTTGAGTAGTATCTATTATCATTTACCTTAGCTAGAAAAAATAATGAAATTATCAGCGAGAAGGAATAATGAGATTCCCCGCTTCATCTAGATCGAAGTAAGGAATATTTCTTGCAGGAATGACTTGAATGATATTTTTGTTTGGTATTTGGTTCAAAATTATGTATTCATTTTCTCCAACTAACCCACTCCAGCCCTTAGGAATGATAGCTTTTTCCCTTGGCAAACGTAGTACAAATGTTACTCCGTCCGATCCTGCGTAAGAGGAAGCAAGCCCAGGAAAACGGGTTGTAGGAATTCCTACAGCACCCAAAGGTTCTCCAGCTAGATTGGGTCCAGCCAAAAACCCAGGAACAAGTTCCGTATGCCACCTTGCAGTATAGCCTGCAATATCTGCGTCACTTAATCCTTCTGCACGCATCCGTCTTACCAAATCTTCCGAAGCTGCTATTCCTTGTTCGCGAGCAAGAGGACTTAAAATTGGTGTTGTTCCCCTGCGCTGACCCCGATAGAGAACTATCAAATCCCTCAGGTCGAGCCACCACTCAGAAACAGTACCTATCAAGCCACGTTCGAGATGATGAGAAAGTTCATCAAGGGTAGCTGGAGCGGTGCGAGTGCTTACGTCATCAACGATGGAACGAGAAATAGCCAAATCCGAAGCTGTCATTCCCCTAACTGCTATCCAGTCTAAACCAAATCCACCTGCATAAGTAAATAAAGGCAGATAAGCTATACTTGACGCGGCGAGGAATTGCGCTTTTCATGACTCACACTCATGACTCACACTCAAAAACATCTTTTTTTCTTTGAGTTAAGAGTATGTTGACTGAGAAATCAAAAAACGCATTTTCTGCCCGTGCCGAGTATAACCTTTTTTATCGCGCTCCGCGATCGCTACAAACGACTATCGCTAAAGCGATTACTACAAACCTACTCATCATCCTCATGATTAGGATTAATCAAACCTTTGGCAGTGCCGAACAAATTAATCGGACTCTTGCCATCGGTAATCAACACGCTTTCAATACCCAACCCCTCCAACAGTCGCGCCTGCATCTCCGGGCCGGCTTGAGCGATCGCCCTAATAGTATCCGCCCCCAAAGCCCGAACCTTCTCCCGAAACTCCGCCGCATTCATACTCGCCAGACGCCTCGCCTTCTCCAACTCCAAATTATCCAAAGCCTGCCGGCGCTCAATCTCCGCCTCCTGACGCCCCCTAGCAATAGCCGACTCCGCCTCGAAACGGATCCGCGCCGCCTCCGCCTCCTGTTGGGCTAACGTAATCGTCGCCTCCCCGCGAATTCTCGCCGTTTCCGCCTTCGCCCTCGAATCCGCGTTCGCCCTTCCAGTAGCCTCAATAGCCGCGTTTTCAGCCTGCAACTCCAGTAAATTCCTCCGTTCCGTTTCTGCAGCGCTTTGGTCCACAATTACCTGCCTTTCCAAACGGGCCTTTGCTTCCTGTTCGATGCGTTTGGCATCGTTTCTCGCAGCAGCTTCTTGAGCGTCGGTGGTAATCTTTATCGCTAACTGCACCGATTTTTGCAAGCTCTTTAAAGTCTCCTCGTCAACCGGTTCCACCGACTGAATATCGACATTAGTAATTACCAGATTGTTAGTTCTGAAACGAAAATCCTCCCGCAGATTTCCCGCTTCATCCACGCCGAACACCGCAGAGCGAATAATCTGCGCCGACTGGCGGTGGAACTGCTCGAAACTGACACCGGCAACAGTCCCCCGAACTTGAGAAGCGATCGCCTTACAAGCAGTATTGACAAAATCGGGAACCTGAAACAGCTTCGCCGCCTCCTCTTGGCTGTTCTTATCGACATCAAAATACCAATTATAAGACAGCCGCAACTGCAACCGGGCGCGATCTAAAGTCTCCACCGCAAACAGATCCGTCATAAAATCCGGCCCCAACAGCAAAGCCAAAGACTTAATAACGTGAGGTCTTTTCGGCACCGAACCCGACAAACTCAACACCGTTACTTCCTCTTCCGGTCCTAACATTACCAAATCGGGACCGAAGACAACGCGAGCAGTTCTCTCTTTATAATTATGAACCTGCACCGCCCCATTTTGGGGAACCTGAAAAACAACCGCCCTGGTTTTATCTCGCTGGTTTGCCGGGCCCGCGTAGGGACTGCCATGCCCCCCTCGATAGCGCCCCCTGTCCGCCAAAGGGTCGATTTTTTTCATCAATATCTCCTCAACCGTCGACGGAATTTCCTTTTCCCAAAGTTCCTGGTAAGGAGATAATAAATATGCTTGCGGTCCGCGAATTAAACTTAGTTCTCCAGTCTGGATGTTGCGCGCATAAATTCCCTCGTTTTGGTCTAAAGGAATCGCTTCCCGTTTTTCCACAACCTCCACTTCCAACGGAGGTACATAATCCCGAGGGCCGTAAATCGTCCACAAATCCCCCGGTTGTCGTCGCACAGCGTTAGTACCTTCCCCCTCGGTAAACCGTTCCGTTGCCCGCAGCAACAAAGCTTCGCGCTCTCCCAGAACGCAGACATCTCGAATGCCCGTTTCGTAGTTATAACTATATTCTGGCTCGATGTCTAAACTTAGATCTAAGTCATCTTCTTCGTCGTCAACTGTTTCGCTACCCTCGATATATTCTCCTGGATGCAAGAAAAATGAGGTGCGACCTTGACGAATTTCTCGCCTGCCTAATTGAGGTTTGCCGTTTTCATCGACGGGGTTAACTATAATGCACCACTGGCGATCGCTTAAAGTAATTACTTCCACCTCGCCGGTGACTTCTTCATAAACATCGGGAATGTGAGTTTCCGCATCCTCGTAAGTGACCAACCACTCGTCTCCCGCCTTGCGATACCGACCTAAAATATCGGTAAAAGTACCCCTCGCTTGTAGGTGCAACGCTTTTTGTTCCGTTAAAACGTAAGCTTCTACTACTACTCCCACTTCTTCTTCGACCCCCGGCAAATAGGCCCCCACTTCTCTTACCAACCATTCCTCGCCAGCGATGCGAGGGTTGCCCTGGCGGTCTATACAGTCCCGCCGCGCCTGCAAGCATAACGCCTGGTTTGGTTTGATAATCGTCGCGTTCACTACTTGTACTACTTCAACTTCAATTCTCGGAATATAAGTTCCCGGTCCTTCAAACAGCCATTCATCTCCCGCTAAACGTTCGATAGTTTCTGTTGCTGTTGCTGTAGTTTCTGTAGTTGTTGTTGTAGCGATAGTTCTAGTCGTGTCTGTAAAATCGCGAGTTGCCCTCAAACGGAGAGCTTGATTTCTTTTCACGACTTGGAGTTCTTTAATATCTCCTAATAGTTCCTCGCCGGGATATAGGGGGAAAGGTTCTCGATCGAAACGATATTCGCGATCGCCATAATGCAACCTCACCTGACCGTAAGTATCTGCCAAGGGTTCTCCCCGACTATCGCGCATCACCGGGTTAGCAATTAAACAATAATACCTTGGTGGCACTATTATCATCTGTTGAGGTGGTAAAACCAGACGTTCTCCCTGACCCAAAGTTACCGTTCGCGGACCTACTTCCAGTCTCGTAACTCCACTATTATTATCTAAAATGTGAATATACTGTTGGGGTTTCAGTCTAATTACCCCCCCAGTTTCCAATGATTCCTGAGTTTGACCTTTATTCATACTGCACCTCATCAAATAATTAACAATTATTTGCTATCTCAGAAACCCGGTTTTTTCAAAAAACCGGGTTTCTCGATGACCGTTATTCATTATAATTTATTTTTTCCACAACTTAATAGAATTGTCCTTACTGCCGCTGGCAAGAGTTTTACCGTCGGAACTAAAAGCAACGGTATAAACCTCATCAGTATGTCCCTCTAAAGTATTCAATAATTCCCCCGTTTCCAAATCCCAAACTTTCACCGTATTATCCTTACTGCCGCTAGCAATAAACTTGCCATCCGGGCTAATATCCACATCAATCACATCATTAGAATGCCCTTCTAAAGTATTAATTAACTCTCCAGTTTGTAAATTCCAAATTTTAAGAGTATCGTCATAACTGCCGCTGACTAATTTCGTAGAGTCGGGGCTAATAGCTAAAGCTCTAACGCCCTGGGTATGACCTACCAAAGAATGAATTAAATTACCCGTTTGTAAATTGACAACTTTAATAGTAGTATCCTCGCTGCCAGTGGCAAAAGTTTGACCGTTGGGAGCGATCGCCACCGCATAAATAATATTAAAATGATAGAAAAGATTGTAAATAAGAAAACCCGTATCTGTATCCCAAATTCTCACAATAGTATCCCCGCTACCGGTAATCGTCGTTTTGCCATCAGGACTAACAGCAGCAGACCAAACCGGACCGTAATGGTCTAAAGAATACAAAAACTCTTCCGTTTCTAAATCCCAAAGCATTAACCGCCAATCGTAAGTAGCAGCAGCCAGTTTTTGCCCGTTATTAAAGTTAACATCAAAAGACCAAATAGGAGACCCATCCCCAAAAAAAGTCTTGGTAGATTCGCCCCCGGATAATTCTAAAACTTCAAGAGTATTATCTTCACCGTTGCTAATAATTAAATCACCTTGGGGAGTAAAAACAACATTTCTGACTATGCCATAATTGTTGCTTAAATCTTCAGCCGTGGCATTTTTCCAATTAAGAGCCTCTTGGCAGTCTTGCAAGAGGTTTTGACTTTCAGCAAATTTACTAGAAGATTCTGGTACTGCTGCCGCTTCTTCGACGCAGCGATCGTAATTTTTATTATTATAAAATCCATCAATTATAGCAAATTCTCTAGCCTCTTTTGCTACAAGTTCTTCTCGTTGTTTTTCTAACCTTACTCTTTCCTGTAAATTTTGCCATTGAATGTAAGCATAAAGAGCAGCTATTAAAGCTAAAATTCCCGTAATACTAACTCCCAACAACCACCATTCCAAAGAACGTCTTTTTCGACTTCTTCGCTGCCGGAGTGTTTGAGAATTATTAGAACTATCAATAGCTGCAGGTTGCGGCTGTAACCTCATAGTCGCAGCTTGCCGCTCTCTGGCACTAGGTAAGTTATAGATCGACTGAGATTCCTGCAAATCTTGAAGAAACTTCTTCAATTTTATAGAAAAAGATTTAGGTGCTAACCGTTCTTCAATTAAAACGCTATCTTCATCGGAGACTCCGAGAACTTGCTGCAAGCGAATTAATTCTTCCCGAGTTTCTTTACTAAAAGGATATCCATTCTTCATCTCCCTCAATAAAGCTTGTTCGTATCGTTCCCCTTTTTCTCGATATTTTCGGTAAGGATTTAAAATCTCATCTTCGATCGCCTCCGCCTCTTCTGTTTCCATTTCTAAACTATCTCGTAATGCGTCTAAGATTTCTCTACCCACCACAGAAATATCTCCCCGGTGACTCGAAAGACGCACTACTTCTTGTCGATAGGTCATTCTTTTATCTATCGTTAATTTAGGCGACTCTTTTAATTTTCTTAGCTCCGCTAAAACTTCGGCAGCAGACTGGTAGCGATCGTGGTAATCGTAGCAGACCATCTTATCTAAAATCTCTGCAAACCCCGGAGAACATACCGCTAAATGACGCCAAACAATCTCTCGTTTGTGACCTTTTTTATAATCTTTTAGTTTTGATAATTCCTCGGGCGGCAACCCCGTTAATGCCTGAATGCCGATCGTCCCCAAAGCATAAATATCGCTGTTTAATTGGGGGTTATATTCAAACTGTTCGATCGGCATATATTCAATAGTGCCAATTCTCACCGTTCGCGGACTTTGACCTTGACGACCGTTAAGTTCTTTAACCGCACCAAAATCAATTAAAACCAACTTGTCATCGGTGTCGCGCCTAATTAAATTGCTAGGTTTAATATCTCGATGAATTACCCCATTTCCGTGAACGAAAACTAAAATTTCTAAAACCTCGTTAAAAATCTCAATTACCTTCTCTTCCGGTAAAGGTTTACCTGCTATTATCTCCTTTTCTAATGGGGTTCCCGTAATATAAGATTCAACTAAGAAAAATTCCTGATTTTCTTCAAAATAAGCATAAAGTCTAGGAATTTGATTGTGTTGAGAAAGCTTTTCTAAAGTCTGAGCTTCTTGTTGAAATCGACGTCGAATAATCTCAATTAAACGCGGATCGAAATTTCCCGGTTGCAAGTGTTTTACAAAACAACGCGGTTCTCCAGGCCGACGAGTATCTTTAGCTAGATAAGTTCTGCCAAATTCTGCTGATTCTATGACTTCAAGGATTTGATAACGTCCGTCTAAAAGTCTGCTAACCATATTTATAATTCTACTTCTTGCAGAAGTTGGGAATTGTTAATTGCTAATTGCTAATTGTTAATTGTTAGTTGCTAATTGTTAATTGCTAATTGTTAATTGTTAATTGTTAATTGCTAATTGTTAATTGCTAATTGTTAATTGTTAATTGCTAATTGTTAATTGTTAATTGCTAATTGTTAATTGCTAATTGTTAATTGCTAATTGTTAATTACCCCTATCCAACGGTTTTTCAGTAATCAAACGAGCCCCGCCCTCTCGGGTAAAATAACTCCACGCCCATTGAATCATTACGATCAATTTATTATCAAATTCGATGACGTAGTAGATGTGGACAAATACCCAGGCTACCCAAGCTAGAAAACCAGAAAAACGCCAGAAATTTAAGTTAACCACGGCTTGGTTGCGGCCTATTACGGCTAAACTTCCATAGTCAATATACTTGAAAGGCGGCGAAGCTTGATTTTTGAGTCGGTTTTTAATGACCTTGGCCACATAAGAACCCTCCTGCATGGCTACGGGGGCCACTCCTGGGAGAGGTTTTTCTCCTTGGTGGGGTTGACGTACTCCCCGCACTAAAGTGACGGGGACTGGTGAATATCACTATCCAG
>CAZUCT010000239.1:0-11180 GCA_964619285.1 uncultured bacterium
CTGCACCCGAAATTACGCCTGTGAACTGGAAGGAGCCGACTCCCCAGGTTGAAGCTTTCCAGCAAGCCGCAAAACTGACATTGCCAGGTTTTACCAGGTTTTGCCTCCATTGTTGAGGTATTGTACAGCAGTACAGATAAACTGCATTAACGAGAAAGTCGCCACAACCAAGGTAACTACCTGGGGCGTGGCCCCGAAGTCTTGGGCATAGAAGGGCAACAGGGGAATGATAATTCCAAAACCGACTAAATCGATAAATACGCTGGAGAATAGTACCAGAAAGACTTTTGATTGTTTCACTTAGCAATTAACAAGTTCCCAATTAACAATTAACAATGCCCGTAGAACAGGCAAGATGTCTGTTCTACGGGCTGTTTTTCTTTCCTGCTTTCTACCAAGGCAGGGCAGCTCCTAAAGCTTGACCCTGTGCCTTAAATAACTCTTTAATTCCACCCTCGGCAAAATCCAAAATCTGATTTAACTGAGTGCGAGAAAAACTCTCTTTCTCGGCAGTTCCCTGAACTTCAATAATGCCGAGTCCGTCGTTCATCACCAGATTAAAATCTATCTCGGCAGTTACGTCCTCGGTATAATTTAGGTCTAAAAAAGGTTCTCCTTCTATCAGCCCCACCGAAACGGCGGCCACCTGTCGCACCAGAGGCGATCGCTCTAATTCCCCCTTTTGTACTAACTTTGCCAGGGCATCGGCAACAGCCACAAAACCGCCAGTAATAGAAGTAGTGCGAGTGCCCGCATCGGCCTGGAGAACGTCGGCATCGACAATAATAGTACGCTCTCCTAACAAGCTCAAATCTAAAGCAGAGCGCAAGCTCCGCCCGATAAGCCTTTGTATTTCCTGAGTGCGACCGGAAAGCTTCATAAATTCTCGCCCCTGTCTTTGGGGAGTTGCTCCGGGTAGCATTCTATATTCAGCCGTGAGCCACCCTTGCCCCGTATTTTGCAAAAATTTCGGCACTCCGGGCTGGACCGTCACGCTACACAGTACCTTCGTCTCGCCCGAGCGGGCGAGAACGGAACTGGTCGCAAAGCCAGTATAGTTAAGTTGAAATGCGACCGGGCGCAATTGATTCGGTTCTCTACCATCGGGACGTTGCCAAGACATAGTCATTAACAATTAAATATTAACAATAGACAATAGACCGTTGACAATTATCAACTAGCTTTTAGCTTGCTCAAAATATCTTGTCGAATTTCTTCGACTGGTTTCGTGCCGTCGATCCTTAACAATCTTTGCCTGTATTCGTAATACTCCACCAAGGGAATAGTGCGTTCTTGGAAAACTTCGATCCTCCGTTCGACAATTTCCGGGCGATCGTCCGCACGCGATCGCGCCACAGTTCGACTCACCAAGAGCTCCTGGGGCACTTCCAAATAAATAGCCCAATCCAGCCCTTGTCCGATATCGTCCAATAAAAAGTCCAACTCCTCGGCCTGAAAAGCAGTGCGCGGGTAGCCGTCCAACAGCCACCCCTTGTCCACATCCGCTTGGGCGAGTCGCTGGCGAATAAATTGAATCATAGTTTCATCTGGGACCAACTCCCCCTTTTCCACATAAGGTTGTGCTAACTTACCTAAATCGGTTTGAGAAGCGATCGCCTCCCTGAGAATTTCCCCTACCGAAATTAAGGGGATGCCCAGTTCCTCGCACAGCTTTGGGGCCTGAGTTCCCTTGCCCGCACCCGGTCCACCTACAATTGTCAGTCTCACAGAAGTTTGCTCCAATTTTGCCAATTCTCTAAAAATTTAGTCCAAATTAGCCAAAAGTTCAACTTTAATTTGGACCTTGGCAATCGGGCCCGGTCCCTAAAAGTGGCGATCGCCCTTTGGACCCCAGGCCCAGATATAGTGTTGGCTTCGCTGTAAAATTAGCAAAAAACGCTATATATTGTAAATGGGAAACCGAGATTGAGCAAGCTCGAATCGGTCCCAATTTAATAGCTAAATAGATCTGGATATGGTCGCACAACTAGAAACTCCTACCCTCAACCTTCGCATCGATCGACAACTAACGGTCCCCGGACTGGTCCAAGTCTTCACCAGCAGCCAGCGCAACTTTTTTAGCAGCGTTATGGCCAACGCCCTGAGAATGGCAGGACAGGGGACATCAGTCTTAATAGTTCAGTTTCTCAAAGGCGGAATCAATCAAGGACACAAAAACCCAGTACGTCTGGGGCAAAATTTAGATTGGGTTCGCTGCTCGCTTCCCCGTTGCATCGACACCCCAGAACTAGACGAAACCCAAAAATCCTCTTTAAATGACTTGTGGCGTTATACTAAGGCCGTCGTCTCCGAGGGACGCTATTCTTTAGTAGTCCTGGACGAGTTAAGTTTGGGCATTAATTTTAACCTCATCCCAGAAGCAGAGGTGTTAGAACTATTAGAAAATCGTCCCCCCCATCTAGATATTATTTTAACTGGACCAAATATGCCCCAAGCCATTCTCGACGTGGCCGACCAAATTACAGAGGTTCGCCGCAGCTACGGCCCTTAAAAGCGTTCGTAGTAAGCGCTTTAGTGCTAAAAAGTCTGGATTTCTAGCACTAAAGTGCTTACTACAAACGACTTTTTCCCATTAAACCCTGGCTAGTTTCCACCATCTTAATAAACTCGCTGCGGTACCCCTCTAAATCAACTCCCTTCGATTCTTTAGCCAATTTCAACACATCATTAAAAGTGGCATTTCCTTTATATTCTGAATCCCGCAAAATCATCCCAAATTGAGCCACAGCCGCCGCAAATTTCAAATCGTTAGAAGCATTTTCAAACCGCAAACCTCCATCCACAACCGGCTGTTCGATAAGCTGAGAAACCGTTCCTTTTGGTTCCTTATAACGCAACTTAACTAACATCAATTCATCGCTATTAGAAGTAGATGAAGCGGTATTATTTTGTTGATACCTTAAATCGTCAACACCTGGCAATTTAACATCAGTTTCTACCCCCACGGGAATCACTTCATAAAGAGCAGTTACCGAATGACCCGCCCCCAATTCTCCCGCATCTTTTTTATCGTCGTTAAAGTCTTGGGCTGCTAACAACCGATTTTCATAACCAATTAAGCGGTAAGCTTGCACTTTGGCGGGGTTAAATTCTACCTGAATTTTCACATCTTTGGCAATTGTTAAAAGCGTAGCCCCCATCTCGGTAACTAATACTTTTTTCGCCTCCAGCAGGCTATCGATGTAGGCGTAGTTGCCGTTTCCTTTATTTGCCAGTTTTTCCATTTTGGCATCTTTAAAATTGCCGGTGCCAAAACCTAAAACCGTCAGGAAAATCCCTTCATCGCGATAATCTTCTATCAGCCGAACTAATTCCGCATCGCTGGAAGTACCCACGTTAAAATCGCCGTCGGTTGCTAAAATCACTCGGTTATTTCCCGAAGATTTATAAAAGCGTTTTGCCAGCTCGTAAGCTAATTTAATTCCTTCCCCGCCCGCAGTGGAACCTCCTGCCTCTAACTGCTCGATCGCTCCTAAGATTCGAGCTTTTTCGTTGCCGCTGGTGGGAGGTAAAACTAAACCCGCCGCCCCGGCATAAACCACAATCGAAACGGTATCTTTTTCGGTCAATTCGTCAACCAATAACCGAAAAGCCGATTTAATTAAAGGCAGTTTATTGGGGTAGTTCATGGAACCGGAAACGTCTAAGAGAAATACCAAATTGTTAGGAGGGAGGTTTTCCGTTTCAATTTTTTTTCCTTGCAAGCCGACCCGGACTAATTTATGTTTTTGGTTCCAGGGGGCCTTAGAGATTTCCGTAGTAATAGAAAAAGGGCGATCGCCTTCTGGCTGCGGATAGTCGTAGGTGAAATAATTAATCATTTCTTCGATTCTCACCGCATCTTTTGGAGGTACTCGACCTTCGCTAATAAAGCGACGTAAATTGCTATAAGATGCCGTATCGACGTCGATAGAAAATGTGGAGAGGGGGTCGTTTTGAACCAGCTTAAACGGGTTATCGTCGATGGGGTCGTATTCTTCTGTATTAAAAGTTGGTTCTGGGGCGATCGCGTCGTTGAGAGTTTCTTGGGAGTAAAAAACTCCCGAGGGGGCATTTCTCAGTTGGACTTGGGCATTTCCTCTGGTTGCCCCGCCTGCTATCTCCCGTCTTGGCGCGGCCTGGGGGGCGAGGGCCGCAGGTTGGGATGCCGGTAGCTGTTGGGACGCCGTCGCTTTAGACTCTGCTTCCGATGCTGGCGGCGGTGGGGCCTGGGGGGCGCTAACCTCCTCCATCGCTTTCTCTGGAGAAGCGCAGGCAGCAAGAATTAACAATGGCAAAAGCCCCGCTAATTTTTTGAGTTGTCCGTTAGTGGGTTTGGGAATAGTTTGTTGGTTCATAATCTTCTTTTGGTTTTAAATATTTCCGTCTGTTGGGCGATGTCGCAGGGGCAACCCAACCAGATACCAGTTGGGCTACAACTTGGGGCGATCGCTCTCCGGAAAATTAGGAATTGGAGCTCGGAAACCCGGTTTTTTGGAAAAACCGGGTTTCACAGTCCGGCTCTCTCGGAACAGAAGTCGGACTTAATAAAGAAGATGCTCCCATTTTTGCCATAGTTTCCGAGAGTTGAATTTGTTTGAGAGTAGCCAGCCCATCGCTAACAAACATATCTCTTAAAGCTGCCTTTTCTCCGCTGTTAAAAACCGTCTCGTAAAAGACCTCTTTAATACCAGCAGAAATAATTAATTTCAAACAAGAAATACAAGGCTCTAGGGTGACGTAAATGCTGGAACCGGCAGTAGAAATGCCGTGTTTGGCAGCTTGAGCGATCGCGTTGGCCTCGGCATGAACCGCCCGAGAAGGTAAAACTTTACTAGCATCGCAACTGCTCAAACCGGGGTAACAAAAACCTTGAGAAGTGCAATGAACGGAACCCGAGGGGGAACCGTTATAACCGGTAGCTAAAATTTGTCGGTCTTTAACAATAACTGCTCCCACCGGAAAGGCGAGACAAGTAGAACGAGTGGCGGCTAATTTAGCCATCATTAAAAAGTATTCATCCCAAGTGGGGCGCGTCCATAATTCTTCTGTCATACTCCTGTAGATCCAAATCCTCCAGTAAGGCGATCGCTATAATTCAAAACCTCAACTTCTTCTACTTTTACATACAAAACCGGTGAAATTACCATTTGCGCAATTTTCATTCCCGGAGTAACTTTAAAATCGTCTTTACCGTGATTGATTAAAATTACCCCAACTTCCCCGCGATAACCTTCATCTATAGTACCGGGACTGTTAAGCACGGTAATTTGATGTTTGAGTGCCAGTCCGCTTCTCGGTCTAATTTGTGCTTCGGTTCCCGTCGGTAATTCTATCGCAATTCCGGTAGGAATTAAGCTACTCGTATTAGGGGCAATTGTCGCTTCTACAGTGGAAAATAAATCTAGTCCTGCATCGGTGGGATGGGCGTAATAAGGAATTATTGCTGTTTCGTTGAGTTTTTTAATTTTGAGTTTCATTTATCTTTTGGGAATGGGAAATTTTGCATGGGGAATTGGTTTGGCGTTACCTCATGTTGGGGTGAAAGTCTAGGGATAACATTTCTCCTTCTAAGTTGTAATATAAAGTTGCAAAACAGTAGCGGGCTTCAAGAATGCCGTACTTTTGTTCTTGGATACCTCCCAGAGCTATTTGGACCCGATAACCGCTTCTAAAATTAACATCATAGTATTCTTTTAGCAAGACTTTAGTCACAATTTCTACCCTGGGATGTTCGGGAATAAAAACTGTCTTACCCTCTGCCTCATCTAACTCAATTTCAACGCCTCCTTCCTGAGTATATTCCCGTAACATGATTAAAATATCTTTGACGATTTTATCGTCTGGTAATGCCTCATCAAGAACTACCAAAGCTTTATCAAGTATTGTCATAAACCACATTTTTTTAAACCTCAGAAACCAGGTTTTTTCAAAAAACCTGGTTTCTTGACCTGCACCCCGGAACCTGCGGGAGATTTAAGGCGATAACTTAGCCTTACCCAGACGATTTTTCTCGTACCATTCGGCAATAGCTGGAACCCATTCTTGGAAGTGGGGAAACATTAATTCGCATAACTTTTGAATTTCTAATTGAGCGTCTGGTTTAAACCTTAAATCCAAAAAGTGCATCAAACTGCGACAATTAAAACTAACCACAAAATGCTGGCGATAATCAAAAGGAATTTTTCCCCTAGCGTGTTCTTCAGACATACCAGATTCCATGTCTTGTTGATAGCGTTTCGCAGCTTCCAAACACCAGTCTAAATCTGCTTGGCGTTGTTCGGGAGAATAATAATAACGCTTGCCGGCTCTATCGCTATAGTGCCCCACCGGACGCAAATAAAAAGCCTCCTCTATCGGCGTAATTCCTTTAGCAACTGCTAAAACTTTCCCCGAACAAAAACGATAACTTTGCACGTCAAAAGAAACCCCCACCCGGTGAGTTCTAGCTTGCTGCATCACGCTATGGGGAAAATAACCGCAATTAAAGACAATATTAGCGTGTTCTATGCAGCCATAATGTCCCCTATTTCCTGCTAGCAAACGTTTGACAACAATCTCGCCACATTTAGACTCGCCAGGCAACTTATCCCGTTCGTCAAAAACAAATCCTTCGCTATAATCTTGGTGAAGGGCTGCATAAATTACTTGTTGCGGATTGGGAGTTTTACTAATAACTTCTACTCGAAATTTTTCCATGATTTGATAATAGGTAACATAATTATTTAACGGCATTAGCAATTGGGTGCATCTCAATGCAAGTAAAAACCCAAAAATTAAACGCTTTTAGGCAAGAGGCAAGAGGCAAGAGGCCATAGTTGGGGAAAAGGCAAGAAGGGAAAAGGGAAAAGTAGATAAAAAACCGAATCTTCGATATTTTTACAAATATGGGATGCTCCCTTAGCAATTAGCAATTAGCCATTAGCCTGTCTTCAATTAGCCATAATTTTCAGGGTATTTTTAGGGAGCCTCTAAGACCAATACCTCATCGAAGCGCCATAAACTCATTTTTTTAGGTTATCTTAACAAAAGCGAATAGCCCCAAAAGTCTAATCTTCTTATGCTGTCAAACCGATTTACCGAAGCCCTAGTATTTGCTAAGGAACTACACGACACCCAAACTCGCAAGGGAGGCAATGTCCCTTATTTTGCCCACCTGATGGGAGCCGCTAGTATTGCCCTCGAACACGGGGCCAACGAAGACGAGGCTATCGCTGCCTTGCTTCACGACGCGATCGAGGACCAAGGCGGGCCACCTACTGGCAGAGAAATTCGCCGCCGTTTTGGCGATGCGGTGGCGGATATCGTGGAGGGTTGCACCGATGCGGATACTACCCCCAAACCTCCCTGGCGAAAACGCAAGGAAGCATACATCGCCCATCTCCCCACCGCTTCCCCATCGGTGCGATTGGTGTCGGCGGCTGATAAACTATACAATGCCTGGTCGATTTTGAAGGATTATCGCGCTTTGGGGGAGTCTGTTTGGCAGCGGTTTAAGGGAGGTGGCAAGGAGGGCACTCTTTGGTATTATCGATCGCTCGTTACTGCTTTGCGTCAGGCAGAGTCTCACCCTAACTTGACTTTTTTGGTTGACGAGTTGGATCGGGTAGTTACTAAATTAGAAGAGTTAGTGACAGCGGCAAAGTTTTAAGGAATTTGCTGTCTTCGGAAACTACCCATTGGTGTTGGGTGAAGGTTCGCGGCTCCAGACCTACAAATTTAGGACTTACTACCCGTTGGTTTTGGGTGAAGTTTCGCTCTGCCCGACCTACAAATTGTTAATTATTAATTGTTAATTATTAATTGTTAAAGATGGCAAAAGTTCGTTTAGAAAAGATTAGCAAGCGTTTTCAAGAGGTTAGCGCGATCGAAGATATTACTTTTGAAGTGCCCGACGGTCAGTTTTGGGTGTTGGTGGGGCCGTCGGGTTGCGGTAAATCTACGATTATGCGAACCATCGCCGGTTTGGAAACTGCCACCAGCGGCAATCTCTATATTGGAGATGACTTAGTTAATAAAGTTCCCGCCCGCCAGCGAGACGTGGCGATGGTTTTTCAGAATTACGCCCTTTATCCTCACAAGACGGTAGCAGAAAATTTGGCTTTTGGTTTGAAGATGCGGAAGGTGGAACCGAGTATCATTAAAGAGACAGTAGAAAGGGTGGCGCGATCGCTCTCTATCGAACGTCTCTTAGATCGGAAACCGAAACAATTATCGGGAGGGCAACAACAGCGGGTGGCGTTGGGAAGAGCGATCGCCCGGGAACCGAAAGTGTTTTTATTAGACGAACCTTTATCCAACTTAGATGCCCAGTTGCGAGACGATACTAGGGCGGAATTAAAACAGCTTCATCAAAGGTTAAGAATTACGACAATTTATGTCACCCACGACCAAATAGAAGCGATGACTTTAGCAGAAAGAATAGTCGTTTTAAGTGCCGGTCAAATTCAACAAATTGGCAGTCCCCAACAAATTTATGCCCGACCGGCTAATAGAATGGTCGCCACTTTCATCGGCAACCCACCGATGAATATTTTACCCGCGACTTATGGTAATAGTTTATTTTGGGTTGGCAGTCAATCTTTAACTTGCCCTCCAGTTATTAGGGAGAAATTACACCCCCACGACGGACAAGCATTCGACTTAGGAATTCGTCCCGAAAATATAGAATTTCAAAGTGGTTCTCACGGGGCTAATAAAGATAAATTAAAACGGGATTTATGGGCTTTGGATAAAGTGCCGGTTGAGGTGGAAGTTAAAGTTGTAGAACCTTTAGGAAAAGAAACTTTAATTAGGGCGAGTTTAGTCTCGACTAAGGAAGGATTGGCAAGTAAAGATTTGTTGTTTCAAGTAGGAGCAGATTTCCGCTGTCGCCCGGGGGATATTTTAACAGTTAAATTAGATTTTGACTCTCTGTTTATTTTCGATGCCAGTAGCGGCGAGGCGGTGTATCCTTGAAAAATCAAGATATTTTAGGTGATGTTAACATCACAATCTCTTTTTTTATTCAATAAGCGTTTAACTTATGAACTGGCCCGATTATTTTCCTGAAAATTGTCCTCCCAAAACCGCTGAAGAAGCAGCGATCCAAGTTTACCGTCTTGTTAATAACGATCCTCCCAATGAAGATGATTTTATGTCGTGGCGCGAGCAACATCCGAACGATATTTGCCCTAAAGGTGTAAGCGAATGTCAGGCTTGCGGTATTTCCGTTTTTACTTCTCTTGAGGATGTTAATCGAGCTCGCCAAAAAGTTAAACGACTCCGAAATAAAAAAATAGCTGTGGCTAATTTAACCCCTAATTTGGGACGGATACTTAACACTCCATCCCGAAATACAGGTCAGTCTCATTGCACTTGGTGGTTGCCAATAGGTGTAACACCTTGGAATGTATTCAATGTTTTTGATGTTATCGAATGAGGTATTTTTATGAGTCTTCTTCCCCAGTTAACCAATCTTGGAAAACTAGAAATTATTGAAGTTTATGTCTATTACGACCAACCTTGCCTTTTTTCGTGTAAAAATCTTACGGGACATATATTCTTAGCAGTTTGGATAGACGAAACAGAAGTTGAAGATATTTGGCTTTACGTTCCTATTTCAAAACAAAGATTTCAATCTATTCGTTCTGGTGAAATAGATTTGCGAGATGCTTTTTTAAAGTCGGAAGATTCTTTCGTTTATAAAGTAATAATTCCTCAAGAAAATCTTCCATCTCTAGTTGAAACAATTCAAAGCGATCGCCTTAACGAAGATTGGCTGCCCGTAGCTGGAGAATACCTGGAATGCGAACTCCAAGAACTTAACGTTTTAACCAAATAAAAAACCCAATTCCCCATTCCCCATTCCCCATTCCCCATTCCCAATTATTATGTTTGACTGCATCATCGTCGGTTCCGGCCCCGCAGGCAGTAGCGCTGCCTATCATTTAGCTAAAAGCGGGCGTTCCGTTTTAGTCTTAGAAAAAGAATCTTTGCCCCGATATAAACCCTGCGGCGGCGGCGTTTCTCCCGTGGTTCAACTATGGTTTGATTTTGATTTTTCTCCGGCAATTTCTCTAAAAGTTAATTCAATTTGTTATAGCTGGAATTGCGGAGAATTGGTCGAAGTTGAATTGAAAAACCTCGAACCAATTTGGATGGTTAGGCGGGAAATATTCGATAATTTTATCCTCCAACAAGGGCAAAAACAGGGAGCAGAAATTAGAGATAAAACTACTGTTATTGGTATCGAGTGGAAGAGCGATCGCTGGCAAATTAACACTACCAAAGAATCCTTTACATCTCGCTATTTAATCGCCGCCGATGGTGCCAAAGGACCGATGGCAAAATGGTTGGGTTTTAATAAAAGAAATCTGTTTGGTGGCGGTGCCATAGAAACGGAAGTGCCAGTAGCAAATCAAGAAATTCGCAGCGCCTATTTTGAATTTGGAATGCTGAACAACGGTTATGCTTGGAACTTTCCCAAAGCGGACGGTTATTCTATTGGAGTGGGTACTTTTTGGCAGCGACGCGGACGCAATTTAAAAGGTATCTTAAGGGAATATGCGACTATGTTCGACGCGGACGTTAGCGCGGTTAGAAATTTCGGTCATCCCCTTTGTTTGTGGAACGGCAACCAAAAGTTACATACTCAAAATGCCGTTTTAGCGGGGGAAGCAGCTTGTATAGTAGATCCGTTTACCGCCGAGGGGATTCGTCCTTCGATATTTAGCGGCATCAAGGCAGCAGCAGCGATAGATGCCGCCCTCGGCGGCGATATTTTTGCCTTGGAAAGATACACCCAAATTATAACGGAAGAGTGGGGGAACGATTTACTGTGGGCGCAACGTTTGGCGCGGACGTTTAGTCGTTTTTCCAGACTGGGTTATAATTTGGGAGTGAGACGGTCTAATGCTACGATTATTATGACTAAGATTTTGTCTGGGGAACTGCGTTACTCCGATATGGTTCATAGGGCGTTGCAACGACTGTTACCGTTTTGAGTGTCTGGCGATCGCTTCTTTTCTCACCACCTGGATTTAAGAAACCCGGTTTTTTGGAAAAACCGGGTTTCTGGGGTTTTGATGAATATCATTTGTTTTTCGTAGAGTCGACAGCCGCTCTAAAGAATTTAAAATTTTGTTTAAGTAGGTAGGCAAAAATATTTGCAGAAAATTTTCCCCGTAGAACAGACATCT
>CAZUCT010000240.1:0-3067 GCA_964619285.1 uncultured bacterium
TCTGGGTTGGTGCGCGGTGCGCACCCTACGGGCTCTGGGTTGGTGCGCGGTGCGCCGCACCCTACGGGCTCTGGGTTGGTGCGCGGTGCGCACCCTACGGGCTCAACTAAAGGATATCCGCACTTTCGCGCCCCACTCTAAGTTTAACTTAAGTTCGGCGCTGCCGCCGTTGGCTGCAATTTCGACCCAACCGTGAGAACCGACAAGACTAACTAACTCCCCCGGCAAAGTGTCGGCGTAAGTATTGCCGCTAGGTATGTTTTCACCGGCAGCGATCGCCCCCCAGTTTTTCCCCCTCACCTCCCCGCCGGGAATATTCGTAATTAAATTGCCGAAACCATCTATATATTGAATGCAACCTTCAATCCCTTCTGGTTCCCGACTCGCCTGGGGCAAGGGCAACCTTACCAAACTGGCGGGGTCGATCGCTTCTCCCAACTCTTCTATAGCAATCCCGCTGGCAAGACGAGCCCCCGCCGGCGCGAAAATATCCCGACCGTGGAAAGTGGTACTCGGTTCTGGAGTTCGCCAATATTTTCTGTTCGTCAGTTCCACCGCCGAAACAACTTTTTCCTCCAAAGTCTCCATAACCCCGCTGACAATGCCGTTATCCGGCCCCACGAAAAAACCTTTGGTTAACCTAAGAGCGATCGCCCGCCTCCGACTCCCCACTCCCGGATCCACTACCGCCACATGAACGGTTCCCTCGGGAAAATAAGGATAGGCGTTCGCCAAACAATATCTAGCCGCCATCAAGTTTTGGGGCGGTATTTGGTGAGTTAGATCTATTACTGTCAATGTCGGGTTAATTCGAGCGATCGCTCCTTTCATCACCCCCACATAAACATCCTTTAAACCAAAATCTGTTAATAGCGTTATCATTTTCTTTGGGAATAGGGAATGGGGAATGGGGAATTTAGCGGGTAACAGGCAAGATGCCTGTTCTACGATTCCCCATTCCCCGTAGAACAGGCATCTTGCCTGTTCCCCATTCCCCATTCCCCAAAATCACTTTTTACCTTTACCAAATTTCACATCCTGCATGGAATTACCAATACCTTGAACGACACCCCTGCCAATTAAACCGATACCGCGTCCTACTACTTGGGTCAATACATAGACAACGCCGCTGCCGATAAAAGAAACCACCGCCCGAACTCCTGGGGCGATCGCATCTCTAGTTTCCAATATCAAAGTTACCGTTAGCTGAAGCCCCGAAAGTTTTGTCAATTCTTGCCGTCTGGGGGCATAAATTAAGACCTTTTGAATGCCGCGATCGCTTACCGCCAACAACCAAAAATTACTTTCAAAAACCGCTTTCGGTTCCCCAATATATCGATGCCAGCGATAGCGCCAAGACAAACTATTTCTAAAACGCTCTATTTCCCTAGTAGAAATTAAACTGCGATCGTAAAAACTCCTTTTGAGCTCTTCCACATCTGCCAAATTATTTAACAAAGGCTGTATCGCTGCATTAGCTATAGAAATTATCAAATTTTGTAGCAAAGCCTCCGCCCGCTGCATGGCTTCTATAGTGCCCGGTGCGAAAGAAACATTATCTATTATTAAAGGAAACTGAAATAATAAATGATTTAAAAACTCCTCTACCAAAGGTATTCGATCCAGAATAAACTGTCCGACTATGGGAGCATCTCGTAACAACAGCGGTACTACTTCGATACCTTTATCTTCCTCAATATCGGTGAAAAAAACATTACCTTCGATCGCCCTAAGTCTATAAGATTTCCCCAGAAAATCCGTTAAAGTTTCTTGCCATAATTTTTTGAGGATATAAGAGCGTTTTTCTGATAATTCCGTAGGTTTAATGCTAGACAAACGCAAATCGTCGATAATCTCTTCTAACTTCTGCAAAACTAGATAAATTAACTCTCGTTTTTTCCCCACTCGCAAAATATCAATTTCTAACGGCATTCCGCTCAAATTAGCCAAACTACTAGACTGCAACCTATTAGCAGTAGCATTAAACAAAACCCCTTGCAGTTCGCTACTGCGAACCGGATAGCGAACTGCCAGGGCCGACTCTTGTTCGAGCGCTAAAAGCTGTCCGGCCTTTTTGCTCTCTTCTGTTTTACTATTATCCGTCTTGGGAGAGGTATCGCGATCGCCGCCTTCACAATTCGTGCTTCCTTCGTTTTCCCGTTCCGGCGAATTGGGCAACAACTGACTTACCAACCAACGAGCACTTACCAACTCCCGGCGGCGGCCCCGAGTAATAGCCAAATTTAGCACCGAAGTCAGGTCGTTTTTATCAAAAGATTGCTGGCAACCTTCCAAATCCGAATTTGCTTCCGAGAGAGCGCGATCGATTTGTCGCAACCCCGACTTGCCCAAGTGGCACCGGAAATCGTTCAAAACCCTAGCTGTTTTGCTTTTCAAAGACCAAGTTTTCGTCGGTGCTTTTGTCGCTGTCAAAGCTAGCAAGTAAGTTTCCTGCCAATAACTTTGACCTCCACCCACCTGCCGAATGGCAGTCACTAACTCCGTAATAGCTACCCCTTTGGGGCAGTAACCCTCTACCCCCGCTTCTCGAACTGCGGTTAAAATCCAAGAATCTCGCAGTCCCGTCAGCACTAAGAGAGGAAGGTTAGGATAGAGAGTTTTGAGTTGCTGGCAGAAGGCGATGCCCTCCTCGCCATCGTCCAACCCTAAATTCTTGCTTTCTACCTCCAAAACTATCAAATCGAGAGTATTGGCTGTAGATGTTTCTGCGGGTAAAAGCTCCCGACTTACAACAGGCGCTTCTAACATAACCAAAGCCTCGGCAGCGCTGGCTGCTTCCGCCACCAGTTGCAAATCTGGAAACCGATCGCAAACACCCCGCAGCCCCATCCTCAATATGGGATCGTTATCGATAGACAGCAGTTGCAATACTGGTTGGTTCATTTTACAATTAACAATCAACAATCAACAACTAATAACTAACAATTAACAATTCTTAATTATTAATTGTTAATTATTAATTATTCCTGAAGCAAATAACTATCGTTGCTTGGGGGACTGTAGCTTGGTGCCGGTTCGTAATACGGAGCCGGAGCCGGTTCGTAAT
>CAZUCT010000240.1:3167-10810 GCA_964619285.1 uncultured bacterium
ACGGAGCCGGTTCGTAATACGGAGCCGGTTCGTAATACGGAGCCGGTTCGTAATACGGAGCCGGTTCGTAATATTGCGGTGCCGGTGCCGGTTCGTAATATTGCGGTGCCGGAGCCGGTTCGTAATATTGCGGAGTCGGTGCCGGCGCCGGTTGATAGTATTGTCGCTGTCTGGCCGCTTCTTGCTCCGCCCAGATCGCCTCTCGTTCCGCGGACCATTTAGAGATAGCACCTTGGGCTTCGTAATATAGGGCCCTGCCGTAACCTATCTGATAAGCAGTATTAATGGCGGAGGTGAGGCTGCCTTGGGCTGCCAAATTGTAAGCTCGATCCAGAATCGGTTGATCTGCGGCTATTTGCTGTTGTACTATCCATTTATCCACTTCCTTTTGAGCATCATCGTAGAGAGCCCGCCCTTTAGCAATCTTCTTTGCCGACGCGATCGCCTCGTCGAGCTTTCCTTCTTTTGCCAGAGTCCGCGCTTCTGCTAGGAACGGTCCGTCTTCGATAATTTGAATCCTTTTCCTCCACTCCGCAATCAAAGTTTGCGCCTCTATTCTCAAGGGACGACCCAAGGCAACATAACTTGCCTGTTGGATGGCCGAGTTCAGCCCTTCTACCGTTTCTTGTTTTGCCAGCTCTCTAGCTACCGTTAGATAAGGTCGGTCTTCAACGCTCAGAATTTCCTTGCGCCAGCGAGCGATTAAACTTTGAGCTTGAATTCGCTTCGGTTCGTCGCGCCCCACCATTTGCGCTTGTTCGACAGCTAGTTCCAAAGCAAATGGTTGACCCACGCTAGCTACAGCGCTTGCTAGTTGAATCTGCGTGAGATTTTCCTGTAGGATGCCTATTTCCTGAAGCAGACTTTGGGCTTCTTGATAATAAGGACTATTGGAGCTAATTTTAGCCGCCGCTGCTTTGCCTTCTACCAGAGCCATCAAATCTCCGATACCCGGAACCCCCGGCGATTGATTCCAGATAGCTGCTTTGGCGCGACCTAAGAGAATTAGATTTTGACCTTGTTGGTACAGTTTGTAATTGGTGGGGATGTAATTAGTTAGGGCGATCGCTCCTTCGAGGTCTTTTTGTTCTATTTTCTTCGTTGCCATTTCCAGCAACTCCCCCGCCCACCGAGACATATCCTTATCTGCTGCTTCCCAAATGTAGAGATTTCGCTGAATTTGATTGGCTAAAGCTAGAGCTTCCTTATATTCTTCCGCTGTCTCTCTATAAACCAAATAGCGAGCGTCCTTAAGCTTTTCCCAGGCCCGTTTTTCTACAGCCATCTTTTCTAAGAGCTCTTTAAACCGCTTCTTTTGCCAGTGAACGTTATCCAACTGGGACATGGCCAAGGCATATACCGAAGCCTTCTGCCAGTCCATGGCCGCGATCGCCTTTAGGGATTGGTCGTAGAGAGATTGACCTTCTTTCCATTGATTTTGCCAAACCGCCACATTTTCTTCTACCCGCGAATAGATGGGGCTAGTTTTGGGAATTTTGGCCACCGTATCTAAGGCCCCTTGCAAATCCCCTTCATTTAATTTTTGATTGGCCACCGACAAGATTAATTTTGTCCATTCTCCCGTCATCATTTGAGCTTGGGAGTACAGGGGATGGTCTTCTTCCCAACTTTCGACTAAGGCTATGGCCTCTTGGAGCCGATCTAAATCTTTTGACTCGGCGGCCTTATGAGCGCAGTAAAGTCTTTCCGAATCTGCCGATATGGGAGATATTTGCTCGCAGTTAGGCGGTGGAGGAGTGACGAACAACCATAACAGGGCCGCCGCACCAGTCATCCCCATCCCGGCTACAATAGCCCACCAGATTAACTGCCACATCCAAAAACCTGTTGGCCTTTGGAGCTGTTCTCTAGCCTTAGACTGAGACTCCGTAGCTGAGTTTACCTCTTCAGAAGGTTCGGAGGTAATAGTTGAAGCCGAGGATTTATATTCGTTTGATGTCATAAAGCGATCTATTTCTGTTTCTGGTTTTGCTGTTGGTTCGTCTTCCTGAGAGTTTATGCCATTAGTTTTAACCGCGCCCACTTTTGAAGCTTGGCCGAATTCTCGACTCTTTTTCCCCGTAGAAAGCTTATCTGAGACATGGTTTTTTCCTTTTTTGGCCTCTGCTCTCGAAACTGTTAATTCTCCCTGCCCTGGTTCAGTTTTCAGTTAAGTAGGAGTGCAAAATTAATTAGACATCGAACAGGCCATAGCCGCGTTCTACGGGTCAATTTTTATGTAAATATTTTTGCCTACCTACTTATTACGGGGGAGCATCTCATATTTGTAATTTTACCCTCGATAATTTCATACTCTTACTCTTGACTCACACTCATACTCAAAGAAAAAGCGGTTTTTTGAGTGTGAGTCACTCGTCATGAGTATGAGACTGAGATGCTCCCTATTACGGTCTCATCTTGGGTATAAAGCAATTAACAATTAGCAATCCCCTTTTACCAATTCCCTTGATTTTCCTCAGAAAACTTTTTAGGAATTATTGTTTTTTCTGGGGCTGCTTGCCATTCAATTACAACGTTTTCCTAAGAGCAAAATAAATTTTAATTGTCAAAGATGGTAGAATAAATTGCGCTTTTGTTAGCACTAGAGCTAAAAGGATGCCTTAGCCTTCTTAGGAATTGACTCGATTTTTTACCATACTTAACCTAAAAATGCAACCCATTTTTTAAATTTTCTTAATTAATTTCCCGAGGGGTTCTGAAGGCCATCCTTCAACCGCTCTCTTTTTGTTGATTTGGCGATGATTCTGGCCAATGGTAGCCATAAAAATCTATCCGATAATCGGATATTTTAACCCCTGTTTTGCTTTCGATTTGCTGGATTAACTCTGGAGGTAGTTCTAAATAAACGTCCACAATTTCCCCCGTGTCCACAAAGTTAATATGAGAGTGGGAGTCGCTAAGATTGCCGTACAAACGACAATCTGCCCTTTGGATGCACTCTACGATGCCCTCTCTTGAAAGAGCTTCCAGATTTTGATAGACAGAGGTATAACCAATGGCCTTATCTTGGTGGTTCAATTTGTCGTAAATTTCTCTGGCCGAAAGGTGTTGCCGAACTTCCCAGAGGAGTTCGAGTATGTAACGGCGTTGGCGACTAAGGCGCATTCCCTTAGCTTGGCAACTGTTTAAAGCGTCTTCTAGGGATCTAATTGGTTTCACTGGCTTGCTGTTGTTTCGATCTACTTCGGTTGACTTGCTGGCGGACACTTAAGCTGTTAGGCATTTAAACTACCCATTGAGATTTGAGCTTAAGGCAAGAGGCAAGAGGCAAGAGGCAAGAGGCAAAAGTAATTATGGCTCTTTGTTGGCGTCTTAGCTTAACCTTTTAATGGTCTATTCTATCTTAATCCATTAGTTCCTTTGCTAAATGGCCAACCATTTTTGATTCATACTCATGACTCACACTCATACTCAAAAAAGTTGTAAAAAGTTAAAAAAGAGTCTTTCCCATTACCCATTACCCATTGCCCATTAGCAAAAGCCGTATTTATGACTATTACGATGGCCCTCAACGCGCAACAAATTAACAATTTAGACCTATCCCCAGCAACAACCACAATCTCAAAATTGCTTTCTGAAGGGGCGATCGCCTCTTACGAACAGCAACTTCGCTTCGACATCGACTACCATCGAGACCCCTCAGACCCTAGAGAGTTCTCGGAAATTCCCGAAATCAGATTATGGTTTATCGGCATCGATGCCACCTACCCTTGGTTGCCCTTTTTACTCGACTGGAAAGAAGGAGAATTAGCTCGTTACGTCGCCATGTTAGTCCCCCACCAATTCCATCGCACCGAAGGTATTCAGTACAATCCCGAGGCCTTGGAAATATTTTTAATGCATAAAATTTTTATCTTAACCGAGTGGCTCAAACAACAAGGCATTCCGGCTAAGTCCAAACTGATGTCCCTCTCTCAAATGTTTGGTTACGAGTTAGACGAGGGATTTTTTGACTTGTTAATTGCTAATTGTTAATTGTCAATTGCTAATTGCTAATCGTCAATTGCTAATTGCTAATTGTCAATTGGTAGTATTAGCCATTAGCCATTAGCCATTAGCAATTAGCCATTAGCAACTAACTTCCCCAAACCTTCTCCAAAACTGCTTCTGGGGAAATATCAGCCATTTTACCCGTCGAGGATTTAACGGCGATGCAGCGATCGCTCTTAGGCAATAACTTATCTGGTTCGGTGGGACCGAACAGAGCAATAGTATAAGTTCCCACCGCCACTGCCAAATGCATCGGGGCGCTATCCGTACAGAGCATCAAATTAGCGCAGGCAATAGTAGCAGCCAACTTGCCAATATCCCCCGGTTCTATTAACTTAATCCCCGGGCACAAGTCCTGCAACCGACTCGCCCAAGCATCGTCCTCCGGTCCCTTCGCCACCACCACGGGCATATTGGGCTGTTTTTGTTGAATCTCCTGGATAATCTTTTGCCAAGACTCCACCGGATAGATTTTGTCGATGCCCTTAGATTGGGCCAATTGGCTAGAACCGCCGTGAATTAGAATAGAGCCGCTCTCGGCAATACCCATACGCTCTTGTGTGGCTCGGGCCCATTCGAGGTCGACCTTGGGCACATTAACGGACAGTTTTTTAAAAGGAGTAACGATGCCAAAACCCTGTAATAAATCGTGGTACATTTCAGCAGCGTACTGCTCGGTTTTTAAAGGCACGGCATCGGTTAAAAAGAAACTGCCCTTGCCGGCATAGCCGACTCGTTTGGGGATACCGGTCAACCACAGCAACAAGCCGACGGCCCATCGCTGTCCCAGAGAGATAACTGCTTCGTATTCGCGATCGCGAATTACCCCGAGCAAATTTCCCCAATCTGCCAGACTATTTGCGTCCTTAAAATCGTAGAGCAGAACATCCCGTGCGGACTTAGAAACCCGATAAGCATCTTTAGCTCTGGGTTCGGTAACAACGTCAATCTGCGCCTCTGGATAAGACCGCTTCAGGTCATCCAGAGTCGGAAAGAATAAAATTTGATCGCCAATTCCGCCAGGAACGAGGGCAAGTATTCGCATCTTTATGAATTGTCTTTAGTTATCAGCTTAATCTTAAGAGAAGATAGAGCTCGTTAGACCATTTTTGCCAAATCTATAATCCAAAATGTATTTACTAATTCCTGCAGCAGGGGTGGGACGGCGCATGGGCAGCTCCCGCAACAAACTCCTGCTGACTTTACTGGGCAAACCGCTGTTGGCCTGGACTTTAGCCGCCGCCGCCGCTTCAGAATCTGTTACCTGGATCGGTATCGTGGGACAGCCCATAGATTTTCCCGACTTCCAAGAAATTTTGGCCAATTTATCCCTGAAAAAGCCAGTCCGGTTAATTGAAGGGGGCGCCACTCGCCAAGAATCAGTTTATAACGGCTTGCAGGCTCTACCACCAGAGGCCGAACGAGTTTTAATTCACGATGGGGCTCGCTGTTTGGCAACTCCCGAGTTATTGGACAGATGCGCTCAAACTATTCTCAGTTGTGGGGGTTTAATTGCGGCTATCCCAGTTAAGGACACGATTAAAGTAGTGGATGAAGGGGGTTTAATTCGAGATACTCCAGACCGCAAAAATTTATGGGCCGCGCAAACTCCTCAAGGTTTTGAGGTGAAATTATTAAAGGAATGTCACGAAAAAGGTAGGTGTTTGGGTTGGGAAGTTACCGACGATGCGGCTTTGTTTGAAAAGTGCGGTTTGCCCGTAAAAATTGTTGAGGGCGAGGAGACTAATTTAAAGATAACAACGACGGTGGATTTAACTGTAGCTGAATTTATTATTCGCCACCGCACGGCTGGTTAATTAACAATTAACAATTGACAATTAGCAATTAGCAATTAGCAATTAACAATTAACAATTAGCAATTAACGATTGGGGTACATCTAATGAACGAACGAGAACAATTAAAAGAGGTATATAAGTTGCTCGGTGAAGGGGTGCGAGAAGCACAGAGCAATAGTTTTGGACAGGCTTTGAATAAGTTTGAAGCAGCGTTAGAATTGAGCCGACAAGCGGGCGATCGCTCTTGGCAATTAAACGCCCTCCGCAACTTGGCTTATACTCATTCCAAATTAGGACACCAACAGCAGGCAATAAAGTTTCATCGGCAAGCTTTAATCGTTGCCAGAAAAGAACTAGATGCCGAAACCGAACGCATATTATTTAATAAAATAGGCTGGGATTATTGTCAGTTAGGAGATTACGACCTAGCCCTTCGTTTCCAAGCTAGGGCGATCGCTCCTCCTTTGGATTTAAACGACGAGCGCATCTACAATGTTGTAGTTAAAGGTGTTTTATTCGACCTGGCCAAGACTTTAGATTTGAGGGGAAATAACGCTTTAGCGCGACAATTTTCTAATCAAGCAGATGCCCCTAGTTTTAGCATTTTATATGTTTGGAAAGTTTTGAAAAACTTGGCTAATGTTTGCGAAAATAGGGGGGAAAAAAATCTAGCAAATAAGTTTGAAAGATTAGCGAAAAAAGCTAAAAATGAATGCCATCAATGTTTGAAAAATTTTGCTAAAGATTTAGAGAAAATAGGGGAGTTTAAAATGGCTAAAGAGTTGGATTTATTAGCCGAACAAACAGAGAAAATTAACTTGAGTTTGATAACTGTAGTTAATCAGACAATTAATAACTCCCTTCAAGATTTTAAAGCACGCAAACAAGGCGCTAGACTTGAGGAATTAGAGTTGTTATTGAGTCGCCATCAATTAAGGGTTTATTATCGAACTAGGGTTACGACTCGTTCTGGTTTTGGTAGGGGCGTTCTTCTAGATGATAATTGATTTTTTGGCGTTCGTAGTAAGCATTTAGGTGCTAAAAAATCGCTCTTTGCGATTACTACGAACTATTAAAACAATTATACCGTAAACGTACAAGGAATAAAAAAAAGGGGTGCGATCTCCCCTTTTTCGATCGAGAAGAGGTATTGACACTTGGGAATTTAGCGATTACTATAATTTTAAAATGTTAAAATATTATTTTGGGTGTTGATAAATGGAGGATTTTCTTAAGCAAAACGGTCAAGAAGACGAAGATATTTGCGAAAAATTGGCCCAAAAAGATGAGGAAGTGTGTAGAAATTTAAAATCCCCTGCTGCTCGTGCTAGGTGTTGGCAAAGCGCGAATCACAGATACGCTGCCTGTAGAGCTGGAAAAAAATTACCACCTTTGATTACAGAATAAGTTAAAATGAGGTCAGAACAAATGAATCTAACAAATGTAGGAGAAATAATTGCTGAGAGAAATCTAAATCTTGTAGGCGATCGCCAAGGAAAAGTAATTATTAGAATTGGCAAGCCTCAAATTTTTCCAGATTCTTGCGATTATTATTGTCCTTATCAAATTATCGGACTTGCTCCCGAAAAGATTAGGTACGCTGGAGGCATTGATAGCATTCAAGCTCTTTTACTAGCTCTCGATAAAATCGCGGTGGATTTATATTCTTCTCAAGAAGCGCAAAGCAATCGATTAAGATGGGAAGGAGATGAAACTGGGGAGCTTGGTTTTCCTTTTCCAGATGCTCTTAAAGATTTAATTGCTCGTTAGATGGCGATCGGAGTTCGTAGTAAGCATTTAGGTGCTGAAAAATCGCGCTCCGCGATTACTACGAA